>JAFGNI010000598.1 GCA_016927095.1 Anaerolineae bacterium
GGCTGGGGGCCATGATGGCACAGGAGATACGCTGCTTCCATGACGCGCAGTCCGTCCCCTAGTCTCCACCGAAAAGGATACACTGCCCGTATCGATAACATCTTGACGCTGTGTGCTAAGATGATACACTTCAATTTCGGCGGGGTGATCTATTCCGAACCCGCCAACGGATTGCGCGTGAGTTCTGATTCGATGGCTTTGGATTCCCGAACTATATGGTGACAGACACAACGATTGGCGTCCAGAGTTTGGGCGCCAAGCTTTTTTTGTGGGCGGTCGTCCTGCTCGTGGCGTTGGCAGGATGTAGCGGAAGGCTCGGCCAAGAGGTCGAGGCCGGGGTTGATGCTACAGCGACGAGCCAGGCTCCGCCCTCACCAACGGTTGCGCCGCTTGATGGCACGACGCTGGTACCCACGGCGCCCGCCGATGAACCACCGGTCGCCGCGACCGAGGCGACGCCCGTACCCTCCCCGACCGGGGTTGTCGTACCGACGCCCACGAGCACCCCTGATGTCTGTCCCTATCTGCGAGGGCGTACCGAGATCGGGACACTCTCCAGCACGGCGATGGGCGAGCAGCCACGCTTTCTGGTGCACTTGCCGCCGTGCTACGATCGATACACCAACCAGGTCTTCCCAACGCTCTATCTCTTTCACGGTTGGCCGTTGGATGAGTGGCACTGGATTGACTTGGGTCTTGCTGACTGGGTCGATGACTGGGTCAGTCGCGGTCTGATCGGTCCTTTCATCATTGTGCTTCCCGGTGTATCTGAGAACGGGCGCTATATCAACTCAAGCGGCGGCGATGGCTCGTTTGAGGGATTTGTGGTGAACGAGCTGGTACCGCACATCGACGCCAATTACCGTACCATCACCGACCCCTCCGGGCGCGCGGTGGGCGGTATCTCCCGTGGTGGCGTCTGGGCTCTGGAGATCGCGTTACGGCATCAGGATGTCTTTAGCAGCGTGGGGGGGCACAGTCCGGCATTATCCGTGAATAACCCGTTGCCCCAGTACGATCCGTTCCTGCTGATCCGTGAGGATGTCTCGGGTCTGAGGTTCTACCTGGATGCCGGAGACATAGATTGGACGCGGGCCAGCGTCATCCGCTTGCGCGATGCGCTGCTAGAACGCGGGGCAGATGTGACCTACGAGGTCCACCAAGGGAACCATGTCGACGCGCTCTGGCAGAGCGGCGTCCCGGACTACGTCGCATTCTACGCTGCAGCATGGCCACCAGCCTATGAGGCCCTGCCCGACTGGACTGAGCGCGACCGCCCCATAGCGCCCTAGCTGCAACAGCCTCGTGCGTATGCTTACCGACTATGTACCAGGTGCACCCCACCAACGGCAGGTGGGGCGCACCGACCACCCTTCCCGTATACTATCCGATTACCGTTGAGCTTATCAGCTGCTCACAGGCTGCTTCCACAGCCGCATCAGGGCGGCGCTGTCGTAGTGGGATAGCCGATCTCCCTGCTCGATCAGCTGCATGAGCGTCTGCATCGAGTCCTCGACGCCCTCAGTTGTCCCTGATCCGTCCTCCAGAATCAACGCCTGCCACAAGATTGACAAGATGATAGCGACGGTGTCAAAGGTCGGGTACCCAGATGGTGTTTTGGCTGGTACGACGAGGTTGACACTGGCCTCCCTGGCCGGCAATAGCGTGGGGCTTGTGGTGATCGACGCTGTCTCCGCGCCCAGTTCGGCAGCAACGGCCAATAGAGGCCCCAGCTCCGTTCCCGAGGCTAGACCCAGGGCAATCGCGATCACCAGATCTCCTGGCCCCAGCTCCTTCAGAGCCAACGCAGCCTGGGCAGGATCTGCAGGTGAAACCTCAACAGGATACCCGATCAAGCGGAGATGCGTCGTCCACAGCTCTGCTAGGCTCAAGCCCGCGGATGTGCCCGTGATGAGAATGCGTCTCGCGGCTCGAATGGACTTGGCAATCTGCGCGATCTGCTCGGCATCAACTTTCATGTCAAGGGTGCGGTTGCTGGCCTCATCGATGAGCTGGGATATCTCCCCAGCCAGGCCGCCTCCCGAACTCTCTCGGTGTCCGTAGCGCAGGGCAAGCTGGGTATTGATGTAGTTCTTGATCTCGCGTGATAGCTCCCGGAAGCCGGAGTAGCCCAGTTCCTGGGAGAAGCGGACCACGGTGGCTGGGTCCACGCTGACGCGGCGCGCTAACTCGGTCGCTGTCATAAATCCCACGTCGAGGGTGTTCTCCAGGATGAAGTCAGCCAGAGCGCGGAAGCGCGGCGAAAGCATCTCATAGCGATTCTGGATTCTGTCACGGAACACGCTTGTCCTCCCTTTCTCCGGTCGGCTCTGGGTTGTAAATAAGTTTGCGGATAATCACTATGTGTTCAATGATATCATTTCAGAGCGTGTGGGTCAACGTTGTTGTGATCACGTAATCTATCCGTAACGTTACGTTAATGAAATCATTGATCGCACGGAACAACGGTCTTCGTCATGGTCTGGTGCCACCCGTGTTGGTTGCCAAAATGGACCATCCGGTGTATCATAGTCGGGTTATGAGCCAAGTAATCAGAATCGCACCGTCTGTTCTCTCGGCCGATTTCTCGCGTCTCGGAGATCAGGTGCGGGCTGCAGAGGCTGCCGGTGCAGATGTGATTCACCTAGACGTGATGGATGGGCAGTTCGTTCCCAACATCACGATTGGCCCCTTGGTGGTCGCCGCGGTACGCTCCGTGACGGAGCTCCCTCTTGACGTGCACCTGATGATTGATCGCCCGGAAAGGTACATCGAAGCCTTTGCAAAGGCTGGTGCGGATTACCTCAGCGTGCATCCTGAGGCGACGGTCCATTTGCATCGAGCTCTCCAGCAGATCCGTGGTCTTGGGTTGCATCCCGGGGTCGCCCTCAACCCCGCTACTCCGGAGTCTGTGCTGCAGTATGTGGTCGCCGATCTTGATCTCGTGCTGGTCATGACGGTGAATCCGGGCTTTGGGGGTCAGACGCTGATTCCTGCGATGATGGCGAAGATCAATGCGGTTCGGCGCATGCTCGATCAAGCTGGATCATCAGCTTGGCTCTCGGTGGACGGGGGAATCGATCCGGTGACCGGGCCCGACATTGTGGCGCATGGGGCAACCATGCTCGTGGCCGGATCCGCGATCTACGGTGCGCCTGAGGGCGTGGCTGCTGCTATTCACGCATTGAGAGAGGCAGTCACGCAGGCATGAGCCTGGCAGGTGCGAAGCAGAAAAAAAGACTCCACTCGCCGGTTAGCTGTGCGAATGGAGTCCGATATTGCGAGCTGATCTTGGTGAGCGTTATCGCTCCCCGCGGGACAGAGTCCGAAGGCAGCGCGAGCAGATGTAGAGACGCCGGTACTGCCCATCGATCATCACGCGCTTGCGCTGGATGTTGGGACGGAACATCCGCTTCGTCGCCCGCTTTGAGTGACTTACGTTATGCCCAAACATCGGGCCCTTTCCACAGATCTCACATTTTGCCATAATCCACCTCTTTGTTTTCGATGACCGAACTATCATACCACAAAGGCGGTAACAATCAACCGGAGGAGGGTTAATGAGCGAGCCTGTTGAGGTGCGAGGCAAGATCGAGGTGGCACAGGCCGCCATTGCCTCCATCGTTAGTGAAGCTGTGCAGACCTGCTACGGTGTGGTGGGGACAGTGCCCCGAAACTTCGCCACCGGCATTGCTGACATACTGTCAACAGACCGAAAACGCGGTGTCGAGGTGGTCGTCCGCGACGGTGAGATCACGGTGAGCCTTTATGTCGTGGTAGAATATGGGACACGCATTTCCAGTGTGGCAGAGAGCATCAAGGATGTGGTCAAGTATCAGGTCGAAAAAGCTTTGGAGCTACCCGTCCGGCGAGTCGATGTCCACGTTCAGGCACTGCGGGTGAGTGACTATCGTTAGGGAGGTTTCTACTGTGGGCATCCCGGAGGGTGACGTATTGCGTACCCTGGATGGGCATCGATTCAAGCCGATGATCTCGGCTGCACTGTCGTGGTTGCGTCAGCATCAAGAGTCCGTCAATGCTCTGAATGTCTTTCCGGTGCCCGACGGTGACACCGGCACGAACATGACGCTGACGATGACCTCGGCTTGGGACGAGATTGCCGGTTCAGATGAGGCTCATGTCGGCCGGTTGATGTCCAGGGTGGCGCACGGCGCGCTGATGGGCGCACGCGGCAACTCCGGTGTGATCCTTTCGCAGATCTGGCGAGGCTTCGCGCACGGGCTGGATGGGCATCGCGCTATCACGGCTGAGGTGATGGCTGTGGCGATGCAGAGCGCAGCGGAGACCGCCTACAAGGGCGTCGTGAAGCCGGTGGAAGGCACGATTCTCACGGTGGTGCGTGAGGTGTCTGAGGAGACGTTGGCTGCCGCAGAGGAATCCGATGACCTGATTGAGGTCTTCGAGCGGATGGTTCAATGTGCGAAGGAGTCTGTGGCGCGTACGCCGGCGTTGCTCCCGGTGTTGCGGCAGGCGGGGGTTGTGGACTCTGGGGGGCAGGGGCTCTATGTGATATTGGAGGGCATGTTGCGCCATCTCAAGGGTTTGCCCGTAGTCGAAACGATCGTTGCCGAAGCGGCGGTGCCTCAGTTACCGTTCGAGCCGCATCCCACAGGGGATGACGGTTCAGGACTGGTCTTTGATGCCAACTACCCCTACGACGTTCAGTTCATCCTGATGGGCTCCGATCTTGACGTGGCTGCGATTCGTCGCGGCATTGAGGCAATGGGGGATTGTCCTCTAACCGTCGGTGACGAGAAGACGGTGAAGGTGCACGTGCACGTGGCGGACCCCGGCAAACCGATCTCTTTCGGTGCGCAGTTCGGATCGGTGAGCGACGTGGTTGTCGAAGACATGCAAGCGCAATATCTGGCCTACGCAGCGACACGGGATGCCACACCGCAGTCCAGCCCAGTGATGCCGATTGGCCTGCTGGAACCGGATGAAGCGCCAGCGATCAGCGTGGTTGTCGTTGCGGCGGGCGATGGCCTGACACGCGTCTTCCGAAGCCTGGGAGCGACCGCCGTTGTCGAAGGGGGACAGACGATGAACCCCAGCACTGCGCAGATACTGGAGGCAGTAGCCAATGCGGCTTCAGATGACGTCATCATCCTCCCGAACAACAAGAACATCCTGATGGCTGCGGAACAAGCTGCCGAGGTCAGTGAGAAGCATGTGGCGGTTGTGCCGACGTGCACAATTCCGCAAGGGGTGTCGGCACTACTGGCGCTGGATCAAAGTGCCTCGCTCGATGAAAACGCCGAGGCGATGTACGCGTCTTCGCAGGACGTGATCACCGGAGAGGTGACGTGGGCTACGCGAGATGTGCAGCTGAACGGCATTCACGTCCAGGAAGGCGATGCCATCGGATTACTAGAGGATGCGCTCGTCGTCGATGCCCAGTCCTTTGAGGAAGCGGTTCGCTGGCTGCTTGCTGAGGCGGATCTGGAGGATCGCGAACTGGTCACGCTCTACTTCGGTGAGCACGTGACCGAAGCGGACGCTCTCGTTCTTGCGGACCAGCTGGGTGACGACTATCCGGATCTTGAGTTCGAGGTCGTCGAGGGCAACCAGCCGCATTACCCTTACATCATCTCAATCGAGTAGCCAGGTTGATTCTGGTTGGTTCGCCTTGGCTTGTACGCTAGCTTGGCTGCCGCGACGCAGTCAGCATCACGTCCCGGTTACGTATATCTCAGGTCAGGAGTAGGTTCGTGGTCGGAAATTCTCAGATCCAGTTGATCACTGATGGCACGGCGTTTCTCCCTGTCGAGCAGTTGAGGGAGCTGGGAATTACGGCGCTTCCCATTGTGGCAAGGGTCGACGACAAGTCCTTTATGTATGACCAGCAGACGCCGGGACACATCGACCTGCTTGAGGAGTTGAGGGAGTCTCGGGGCTCGTTGGAGATCGTGGGTCCTTCGCCCGATGACTTTCGAGCTGTCTATGAGCGATCGCTGTACCGGACCAACCGCATGCTGGTGATCGTCTCCTCCGGACGGCTAAGCCCTGTTTACCAGAACGCGCGCCTTGCTGCCCGCGACTTCATGGGACGCTGCGACATCACGATTTTGGACTCCCAGACTGTGTCCGTTGGGCTTGGGCTTTTGCTGGAGCGGGCCGGTGAGCTCTTGCTGCGCAACGACCTGCCGCTTGCGGAGGTCGTCCGGCGGATTCGGGGCATGATCCCACGCATCTACGTGACGATGATCTCGCATACCCTGGACTACATCTACCGGAGTGGCAAGCTGACGTCGATGCAGGCGATTCTGGGGGCGATGCTCAAGATCCACCCGTTCATCGAGTTGGAGGACGGTGAGATGATCCCCTTGGAGAAGAGCCGCCGGCCGGAGCGCGCTATTGATAAGCTCGTGGAGTTTGCATCGGAGTTCGCCCGAATCAAGAAGCTGGTGGTCTTCCAGGGCTATCGGGTGCCGGACGAGGAAGCGCTGGATCTCAAGGAACGCCTTGAGCAGATTGCGCCGTCTGTTGAGATTCCGATCATTGTCTATGATCCCATTATCGCCTCCCATATCGGTCCTGAGGGGCTGGGCCTCGTGGTCTACGAGGGGGTGTGGCGCTAGAAGATGGCGCGACGCGTCCGGGTCCTAACTGACAGCGTTGCGGACCTGCCTCAGGCCTTTGTCGACCGGCTCCAGATCAAGGTTGTGCCCGGCTATTTGGCGTTTGATGGCCAGACGTACCGCGACGATGAGACACTTGATCGGGACTGGTTCTACCGCAAGCTCTCCCAAGTGTCAGCGCGTCCGACGACGGCTGCGCCGGCCCCGCGTGAGTTCAGTGAGGCTTTTGCGGGATTGGCGGCAGAGGGTGCGGATGAGATCGTCGCCGTGGTCACTTCTTCGACCATCAGCAGTATCTACAGTCACGCCCAGGTGGCTGCGTCCTCGTTTGAAGCGGTGCCTGTCAGGGTCGTGGACTCGGCACAGATCTCGATGGGGCTGGGGTGGGCTGTGGTTGAGGCGGCAGAGCGGCTTGCTGCCGGCGTGCCGGTGCAGAAGGTGCTGGATCTTCTGGGCGACATCAGCGAGCGGACCCGGGTCCTAGGGCTGATCGATTCGGTGGATTACCTGCGGCGTAGCGGGCGCGTGGGTTGGATCACCGGTGGCGTTGCGGAGTTGCTGCGGATCAAACCGCTCATCTGTTTCCAGCAGGGGAATGCCGAGCTGTTAGGGCGTGCGCGCACCTTTTCGCGGGGTCTGCAGTCGTTGACCTCCCGTATTGATGCGTTCCGGCCTCTGGATCGACTGTCTTTGCTTCACTCCCGTGCAGCGCCCGGTGCTATGGCGCAGGCACGGCGGGAGCTGACGGCGCTCTTTCCGGGACTGGAGATCCCAGTCGTGGACATTGGGGCCGTCTTTGCGACGCATGTCGGGCCCGGGTGCCTGGGCGTTGCGCTGGTGGAGAGCGAGTGACCCGTTCTCCCGGTAACTGGCAAATTGGTCACCCTATGGACGCTGATGTCTTGTGCGCCGTGAAGAACACGGTGTAGTGATTGGATTCTGGGGGAGTGTATGGCTAGACCTGCGGAGATTCTGGGCAAGATGCTTGACCTTGAGACCCGCGACTACCAGTACCAAGACCGTGCGGTAGCCGGGGGACTCTCTCGTTACGCGGATACGTGGCGCCGTCAGGCCAAGGAGAAGTTTGGCGA
>JAFGNI010000599.1 GCA_016927095.1 Anaerolineae bacterium
AAGCCCCGTGAGCGCCGTGTACAGCTTCTTGAGATACGACTTCGCGCCATCCTCGATCCACCCAGCTACCCGCTGCGCGCGCTCATCGCCAGGGTCTTGCTTGACAACCCACTGGTAATAAAACACCGCGCCCACCACCGAGATGAGGCCAGCCACAAAACTGACGATTACCCAGATATTCATAGCTCCTCCCAATCCTCTTGACGACTTCTGTTGTTATGGTGTTGCCACACAAAAAGGCCCCAGGTCCTCCCCATAAGCGCGCTCCTGGTTACCTCAATCTGGAGCTTACTCCGGGCCTCACCCGGAGCTTACTCCAGAGAGGAAGCCGTGATCCTTTGCTGGTCGTGCCGATGGGCGCTCCAACTACAGATTGCTGGTCTCGGAACAGACCCGTGCCCACCCCATACTTCCCAACAAGGTGACTGCCCGTCTACATATTGGCGGATCGCCACCAGCGGTAGTTTTTGCTCCGCAGTTCCTCCTGAGATGGCATGGGGAAGCACATCAGTTTCTCTTGGTTCCCCAAAAAGAACCCCGTCTTCAGTGTCCGGTAGGGGAACGAAGCGGGGCTGATGCGGTCAACCATTTTCGTATTGACAGTCTTGGTCCGCAGATCGACTAAGCACTGGCGCAAGTGATCCATGTTGCCGTAGGGCAAGTTACCGACGCTCCCATACTCAGGGTTGTCGGCCAACTCACCGAGTTGCAGTTCGGCAAAGAATACCGCCGGCAGTGTCAACAGCGAGGCCGGCGTCTTCACGATCAGGTCGAAGAACTCCCGCGGGCCCATCGTGCTCACCACCAGAGGGTGAACCGGTGCGATCTCCTGATAGAGGTGCAACCCCCCCGTGTCCTCAGGACAAGCTGGGGCGGCATTCAGTGAGAGCAGACGACCGTCCTGCGTCACCAGATGCAGCTTGAGTATCGCATCCAGCGAGACACGCTCCAGGGCGCGGTAGACTGAAATGTAGACCGATCGCTTCGGCGTGCCGTCCTCGTGCGGCTCACAGCGCGCCAAGCCTTCCTCGACTGGGAGCTCATCGTGACGGAAATCCGGATCGATCTCGAAGAAAATCGCCTGACCGCGCGCCTTCTTGAGAGAGCCGACTGCGTAGTAGACGCCAAACTGCTCGGGGGTTAGCTGTGATGCAATCAGGGCTTCTGGAATCATCGACAAGTACAGGTGTTTGGTATACTCAGCCATGAAGTTCCCTCCTAATTAGATATGGTCCTTGCAGGATCACGTACCTAGACACAGTTTGATCGCCAAGCATGTCGCGACCGGTAGCTGGCCGCCTATCCCCCTCACGCCTAGTATACCACAACTACCCTGTACAACTAAAGCGCAACTGGGTCGCCTTAGCTAGTTGGCAGACGCCGCAAATACTCCTATAATGCCCAACGCTGACCAGACCTGATGGCCACGGGACGCAAGTGGGCCAACTGTTATGCCGCGCGCCAGTATAGCACCATCCCGATACCATGCTAAGGCGTGGGCCCTTGTCGGCCCGGATGGCGAGAGAGGAGGAGACCCTGGCTGTGGGAGAGCCTGAACAGGAGGATGTCGCAACCGCGCCCGGATCTGTGACGGTGCCTCCCCTCGTAGGGTTGGCCATCGGCGTCTGTGCGATCTCCACGGCATCGACCTTCATCCGCCTCGCCCAGTCATCCGTTACGTCGCTCGCGCTGGCCGCGTGGCGCTTGACCCTCGCATCGCTTTTCCTCGCTCCTTTTGCCTTGACGGCGTGTCGGGCAGAGTGGCGCAGACTTCGTGCCCGGGGTTGGTGGCTGCTTGTCGCCTCCGGCACGGTACTCGCCATCCACTTCTATGCGTGGATACAGTCGCTCGCGATGACGTCGGTCGCAGCCTCGATCGTCCTGGTCAGCACGAATCCCTTTTTCGTTGGCTTGATCTCGCGATTTGTGCTGCGGCAACGCCTGCGCCCTAGGACGGTCACCGGCATGGTCATCGCCGTGGTTGGCTCGACCATCATCGGCCTGGGCGATTGGGGTGAGGGCGGGCACCGGGTCGCCGGGGACCTTCTGGCCCTGGTAGGTGCGGCGTCGGTGGCCGTCTATCTGATCATCGGGCAACGTCTTCGGGCACAACTCTCGCTGTTGGGGTACATCTTTCCCGTCTACGGCACCGCTGCTATCGTCCTGATGGTGGCTGCCTTGCTGGTCGGCGTCCCGATGACGGGTTATCCTGGCGCGGCATGGCTGTGGCTGGGCCTCATCGCCCTGATCCCGCAGATCATCGGCCACTCGTCCTTCAACTGGGCCCTGGGGCATCTGCCTGCCACCTATGTTTCGCTGGCTGCCCTAGCCGAACCCATCGGCTCGACGGTCCTGGCCTGGATCGTGCTCAGCGAGCCACCCAACGTAGCCACGATAGCCGGTGGCGTGCTGATCCTCATCGGATTGGGCGTGGCCACACAGCGAGACAAAACCACCAGACGTGTACGCACGTAGATATGTCAGGAGTTGCGCGTGAATCTAGCCCTGCTCTTTCTGTTGGGTGCCATCTGGGGCACCTCATTCCTGTTCATCAAGATCGTCGTCACCGAGATCGGTCCCCTGACGCTTGTCGCAGGCCGGCTCGGCCTGGCGGCCCTGCTGATGTGGGCCGTCTTGAAAGCTCGCGGCGTGCCCATCCCACGGGACCGCAAGATCTGGGGGACCTACGCCGGTATCGGCCTTCTCAACGGGGCGCTCCCCTTCTCCTTGATATCGTGGGGCGAGCAGTTCATCCCCAGCGGTTGGGCTGCGCTGCTGCAGTCGACGACGCCGATCTTCACCATCCTGCTGGCCCACCTGCTCACCCACGATGATCGCCTCACTTGGTCAAAGGCTCTCGGTGTGACGCTGGGCTTCGGCGGAGTCGGCCTGCTGATGCTGCCTGAGATTCGCCAGGGCCTCAATGCCTCAGTCTGGGGGATGTTGGCTATCGTCGGATCCTCTATCAGCTACGCCTTCGCCAGCATCTATGCCCGGCGCCGGTTGGTGGGCCAGCACCCGATGGCCTCTGCGGCCGGCCAGTTCACGATGGGCTTTGCCTACATGGTACCCTTGGCCTTTCTGCTGGAACGGCCTCTGCAGATTGCACCGACGGCCGGAGCGATTGGCAGTTGGGTGACCCTTGCCGTGTTGGGCACGGTTGTGGCCTATGTGATCTACTACACACTGCTTGGCCGGACAAGCGCGACCTTCACGACGATGGTGACGTATATTGTGCCCATCAACGGGCTGCTCCTGGGCACGCTGGTCCTTGGCGAACCTATGAGCTCGGTGATCCTGCTGAGCCTGGGCATGGTCCTGGCTGGTGTGCTGATGGTCAGGCGCTAGCGTCGCCGGCAGCGCGGGTGTTGACTGCGAGGGTCCTCGGGCTGTGGCGAAACCCATCTTTTGGTGGTAAAATCCGGGTTGGTGCCGTGCCCAATCTCAAGAAGAAGGCGAGGTATATGCAATTCAGCAACGTCTGTATCGAAAGCCTGGGATACGTCATCCCAGACAGAATCGTCCCTACATCCTGGTTTGAAGAGCAGCTGAAGCCTGTCTATGAGTCGCTAGGCACACCGAGCGGGTTCATCGAGCGCTTAACCGGCATCCGCGAACACCGTTGGTGGGATGACGACGTTCAGGTCTCAGATGGATCCGCAATGGCTGGCGAGAGGGCCATCGCGGCTGCGGGCATCGACCGCAGCGAGATCCAGTGCCTGATCAACACGTCAGTATGCCGGGATTACATCGAGCCCGCAACCGCCTCCATCGTCCACCACAAGCTCGGGTTGGCTGCCTCAGCGATGAGCTTTGATATCGTCAATGCATGCCTGGGTTTCCTCAATGGTATGGTGATGATCGCTAATATGATCGAACTGGGCCAGATCGACACGGGCCTAGTGGTAGCCGCGGAAGCGCCCCGCGAGGGACAGCTCTGGACGATCCGCAACATGCTCAACAGCCCCCCGGACAGGGAGGCTCTGCGCGACAATCTGGCCTCGTTCACCTTGGGAGCAGCCTCCGTAGCGATGGTACTGCGCCATCGGTCCAAGTCCAAGAGCGGCAAGCGGCTGGTGGC
>JAFGNI010000600.1 GCA_016927095.1 Anaerolineae bacterium
CATTCCGAGCTGATGAAAGGACTTGGTCGTTCATGCTAGACCAGACGATACAGGATATCGCCCATGCCGAACGGGTCGATGACGCGGTGATCGTGACCGTCCGGGAGCGCCTGGATGTCTTCAATGCGGCGCCGCTGATGGCGGAGTTTGACAGGCTGTTTCACCAGGGCGTGGAGCACTTCATCGTCGATCTCTCCGCGGTGCGCGCCGTCGACGGCGACGGTGATTACCCCCTGCTCCACTTGCTCAAATCCGTCCAGAGCGTCGATGGCAGCGTGATCCTGGTATGCCCGCCGGGAAACCCCATCCGGATCTTCTACGAGATGATGCACCTAAACACGCTCTTCGATATCGTCGACTCGTTGGAAGAAGCGCTGGACAGACTAGCGTTGAGCCCATGACAGGCTAGGCCGGCGGATCCTCGGCAGATCAGAACCGCACGCATCAGAGCGCCACACCTCCGTGTGGCGCTCTGTGCTGTCGAGGCAGCCGCGGCGTGATAGAATACGAGCAAGCCAGACCATAGTGCCGTGTGACGGCAAGTACCCGAGGAACATGCTAGGGCTATCGCACTTGGCCATCACACTTCACGCCGTAGGCGGGCTGTTATGTAGGCCGGGTAGCCGACCCGGCCCGGCGGCGCAGCCGCCGTTGCGCGAGGCCCGCGCGAGGGGGGGGCGGCTCAGCTAGCCGCCCTACAGAGCTCGCGATGCAACGGCGCTGTCTGAATATGTTAGCCCTGAGGAACACGCGCCCTTGAATGCTGATATGACGCCCGAAAGCCCATCGCCGATAGAGAGTGCGCAACGCGACGCCATCGTCGAGCTGAGACGAAGGCTGCATAGGCAGCCCGAGCTTTCCGGCGATGAAGCACAGACCGCGGCGCTGGTCACGCGCCATCTGCGGCGGCTGGACGTCCGCACGGAGACGGGGATCGGCGGCTATGGCGTGGTGGGCATTCTGGAGGGCGGGCAAGCGGGCTCCACCATCGCCTATCGCGCGGATATGGACGCGCTGCCGATGCAGGACAGCCTCGACACAGCCTACGCCTCTCAGCATCTCGCCATCAAGCACGCGTGCGGACACGATGCGCACACCGCCATCGCCTTGGGCATAGCGATGCAGCTCAGCCGGATTCGGGAGGAGCTCCCCGGAAGGGTGGCCTTCGTCTTCCAGCCAGCTGAGGAATCGCTCGACGGCGCGCGGGCCATGCTGGACGACGGGCTCTTCGAGCTGGTCAAGCCGGACGCCATGCTGGCGTTGCACGTCGCTCCCCTGCCTGTGGGAACGGTAGGCATAGCGGAGGGGCCCTGCCTGGCAGGGATGGAGGAGTTCCGCGTGCGCTTCTATGCACCAGCGGGGAACCTGGAGGACCTTGTTGCCGCGGCGAGCGCATCCTTGACGGCGCTCAGCACCGCTGCCGTGCCGGAAGACGCCGCAAGTTTCTCGCGCGTCGTCGCGGCGATGATGCGCGGGGACCCGCAGCTGGCCGGCACGGTGTTGGTCAGTTGCTGGCCCGAGCCGCCTGGGCAGGTGCCCGAGCCCCGGACGCACCTGCTGGGCCTGCTCAGCATCACCGACTTCGCGCGGCGACCGCAGATCCACAGCGCGATCGATCGCGCCCTGGGCCAAGCCGTCGCCAAGTTCGGCGCTGCCTACGATCTCGAATATACCTTCAGCAATCCGCCGCTGCGCAACGATCCCGCCTTGGTGGCGCGCGTCGCACCCATCCTGGAATCGCGCTTGGGCAGGGAGCAGGTTCTCCGCTTCAAGGGTCCCTATCCCTTTGCGCACGAGGATTTCACGCACTACGCTGCCGAGATCCCGGCGCTCTTCCTATGGCTGGGGACGCAGAACCTCGAGAAGGGGATCACGAGCATCCTGCACACACCCGACTACGACATCGACGAGACCGCGCTGGCTATCGGGGTGGAAACGATGAGCACCGTGATACGGGAGCTGCTGGCAGGGATTACAAGCCCGCCGCTTCAAAGGTCGCCACGGCCTCCGGATACGGCGCCAACTGCGCCGCCAGCTTAGCACGCAACGGTTCCCGTTCCTCGTCCGGTATGAAGGCAGCGTCCACGGCGTGGCGGAGCGCCTGATAGATCCAGGTGCGCGGCATGCCGATCTGCTCCACAGCCACCACGTACTCATGGCTCAGCGTTATGGCACTGATACCCGGATCGTCGGTGTTCAGGGTGACGCGCAGACCCAGGTTAACCAGATCAACCAGCGGATGCTTTGACAGATCACGGACGACGCCGGTGTGCAGATTGCTGGTGGGGCAGACTTCCAGTGCGACCTGTTGGCGCCGAAGCATCTTGATCACATTGGAGTTCTCGATCGCGCGCACGCCATGACCGATACGGGTCGGGTGGAGGTACTCCAGCGCCGCTTGGACGCTCTCGGGTCCAACCCACTCACCCGCGTGAACGGTGATATGCAGGCCGGCTTCAAACGCCCGCCCAAAGGGCTCAGCAAACCGCTGGGGTGGACCGTCCACCTCGTCGCCCGCCAGGTCAACGCCTCTGACCAGGGGCCCGGAGTTTGCAATAGCGAGGTCGACGATCTCGTGAGCGATCTCAAGGCTCTCGGTGCGGGGTATCTGCAGGATCAGGCACGTACGCGTGCCCGTCTCTGCCTGGGCATCCGCAGCGGCCTCGATGACCCAGCTGACCACTTCCTCAAAGGTGAAGTTGTGTACCCGTGCCAACGCCAGGGGATTGAAACGCAACTCGAGGTAGATAATGTTGTCGAGCGCTGCGTCGGCGATAGCCTCTCGGGTGATCCGCTGGATCACTGTCTTGGAGATGTAGAACCGCCGGAGCACATCGAACTTCTCGAGGAACTGCGTGAAATCTGAAAGCTCCTCAGCCATCTGGACGTAGGGGCGGAGCTCGGCAACGTCGTGGGTCGGCAACGCAATATCGTGGGCTTCGGCAAGCTCGATCAGGGTTGTGAGCCGCAGGGAACCCTCAAGATGGCGATGCAGGTCAATCTTCGGCAGCTTGGCAGCCCAGGACCGCAAGCGGTGACGTGTACCGCCCGCGTCCCGTTTCTTGTGCGGATTGATCCTCGACGGTGAGCGTTGCTGCATGATCCCTTACCTCCACCAGGATTCGCTGACCAAGGCTAGCTGGCGCCGGTTGGTCTATCTACTGCCTGTCATCACTGGGTGGAAGACCTGATGGGGCGAGAGGTACTTGGGCAGGAGCACGTGGAAGGTACTCCCTCTCCCCACCTCGCTCTCGGCCCAGACCTTGCCATTGTGCGCCTTGACGACCCGTGCCACCACTGCCAGTCCCAGACCCAGTCCCCCAAACCGCCGCGTGCTGGAACCATCGACCTGGTAGAAGGTCTCAAAGATCTGGGTAAGGCGCGGCTTAGGAATACCGATGCCCTCATCTTGGAAAATGAGATGCACATAAGCTGATTCAGGAATCGCCTCTACCCGAATCCGCCC
>JAFGNI010000601.1 GCA_016927095.1 Anaerolineae bacterium
CTCTTCGAGCTGGACTTGACGGACCGGGTCGCCGACGGCGACGCCGTCACGCTGGATCTGGACGCGCTCCAGCTCACGACGCCCAACGGGACCTACCCCCTACCGCAGCCGCCGGCCTTCGTGGCGCAGATCCAGGCCGAGGGCGGCATCGTCGCCTACGTCCAGCACTATCAGCGCTTCCCGGGGGAGACCGGTGGCTGACCGCGCCCTGCAGCTCTGTGTCATCGAGGGGGACGGCATCGGGCACGAGGTGATCCCGGCAGCCTTGGAGGTGTTGTCGGCAACCGGTCTGGCCTTCGACGTGCGCGCCACTGAGGCAGGCTGGGCGTGCTTTGAGACTCACGGCACCGCGCTGCCCGCTACGACGCTAGCCGCCGCGCAAGAAGCAGATGCGATCCTCTTCGGTGCGGTCTCTTCGCCTTCGCACAGGGTAGCCGGCTACAGCAGCCCCATCGTGGCGCTACGACTGGCGCTGGGGCTCTTCGCCAACCTGCGCCCGTCGGTCTCGTGGCCGACACCGGCTTCGCGCCCTGACGTTGATCTGCTGATCGTGCGGGAGAACAGCGAAGGACTCTATGTGCGCCGCGAACGCCGCGATGGACAGACGGCTATCGCGGAACGGGTGATCACGCGCGACGGCTCCGCCCGCGTGGCCCGGGTCGCCTGCGAGTGGGCAATGCGGCGGCGGCGCCATGTGACCATCGTTCACAAGGCCAATGTCCTTCCCGAGACCTGTGGCCTCTTCCGGCAGACCGCTCTAGCGGTGGCAGAAGGCTATCCGGCGCTCGCCGTCGACGAGATGCTGGTGGACGCGATGGCCCTGCAGTTGGTGATGCATCCAGAGCGATTCGACGTCATCGTCACAACGAACTTGTTCGGCGACATTCTCTCGGATGAGGCAGCAGGTCTGGTGGGCGGACTGGGCCTGGCGCCGTCGGCGAATGTCGGTGCCGGCCCAAGGCCGGCGCTGTTCGAGCCGGTCCACGGTTCCGCACCCGACATCGCGGGACAGGGCATCGCCAACCCGCTGGCTGCCTTCTTGAGCGTGGCGATGCTGCTGGATCACAGTAACGAGGCCGTGCGTGCAACAGCCGTCCGCGCTGCCGTGGCCCACGTCATCGCCCATGGCCCTCATACGCCAGATCTAGGAGGTGAGGCAACCACGACCGACGTTACGGATGCTGTTGTGGGTATGGTAGAATTGGCATTAATGAGGGATAAGGGATAGGGGGATAGGGGAAAAGAGATAGGGGAGGGGAGATAGGGGAGGGGAAACGATGTCTGTTCCTTATCCCTGTTCCCTGTCCCCTGTCCCCTGTCCCCTTGTCCCTTATCCCTTCCGTAGACAAAGGAGAACTGACATGTACGCAGAATGCCCTGAGTGTGGTGCTGACATCGAACTGGCTGAGGATACGATCGTTCACGAGATCGTGGTCTGCCCCGATTGCGGCATGGAGCTGGAGGTGATCGAGCTGGATCCGCCGACGGTCGCAGAGGCACCCGAAGAAGAAGAAGACTGGGGTGAGTGACCCAATGTCACACGCCAATCCCAAAGTCGGCTTGCTGCTCTCGCGTGTGCGCGTGGAGGAGAAGCTGCTGATCCAGGAGCTCGAGAGACGTGGCGTCGACTACGATACCATCGACGATCGCACGACGATCTTCGATATCCAGGCCAATGGATGGCAGGCGTATGATGTGATTGTGGAGCGGTGCATCAGCCACTCCCGCGCGCTCTACGCGCTGCTGCTCTTCCGCGACTGGGGTGTGCCCACGGTCAACACCTACGAGGTCGCGGAGAACTGCGGCAACAAGCTGTTGACCACCAGTGCGCTGGTCCGCGCCGGATTGCCGACGCCGGTGACAAAGGTGGCCTTCACGCCGGAGTCCGCGCTGGTGGCGATTGAGGAGATGGGCTATCCGGTCGTGCTCAAACCGGGGGTCGGCTCGTGGGGGCGCCTGCTCTCCAAGATCAACGACCGCGAAGCCGCGGAGACTGTGCTCGAGCACAAGCAGGTCCTCGGTTCCTATCACCACTCCATCTACTACATCCAGGAATACGTCAACAAACCGGGACGCGACATCCGGGCCTTCGTGGTCGGCGATGAGACTATCTGCGCCATCTACCGTGACTCCGAGCACTGGATCACCAATACCGCGCGGGGCGGGCAAGCCAGCAACTGCCCTGTGACGCCGGAACTGAACGAACTGTGCGTGGCCGGCGCCAAGGCCGTCGGTGGCGGGGTGGTCGCACTGGATATCTTTGAGGATCTTAGCCGTGGCTTGCTTATCAACGAAATCAACTATACCATGGAGTTCCGCAACAGCATCGATACAACTGGCGTGAACATCCCGGCAAAGGTGGTTGACTACGTGCTAGATGTGGCGCGCCGCGGATAGCACAATGTGACGACGCTTGACTACGAAGCTGCTGACGCCCTGCTGACCGGTCTGGTTGAGCGCTACAGCCCCTCAACGCATGAGCGGTCGGCAGTGGCGTACCTTGTGCAGCAGATGGCCGAACTGGGGCTCCAGTCGGAGATCGATGGCGCCGGCAACGCCGTCGGTATCATAGGCCAGGGGGAGCGCACCATCCTGCTGCTGGGCCACATCGACACGGTGGCGGGCTTCATTCCGGTGCAGCGCAACGGCGACTGCTTGTACGGTCGGGGCACCGTTGACGCGAAGGGGCCACTGGCGACCTTCGTAGCCGCCGCGGCGTCGGTCGGGCCCCAGCCCGACAAGCGCATCGTCGTCGTGGGCGCCGTCGAAGAGGAGTCCGCGACCTCGAAAGGGGCGCGCTACCTGCTGGACCGGCTCTCGCCCGAGGCGGTCGTCATCGGGGAGCCCAGCCAATGGGACTGCGTGACGGTCGGGTACAAGGGGCGGCTTCTCGTGGATTACCGCCTTCAACGCGAGATCGGCCACACCGCAGGCCCTGAGATCAGCGTCTGCGAGGAGGCCTTTGCCTTCTGGGAGAAGGTGCAGGCCTACGCCACGATCTACAACGACGGGAAGCGCCGCATGTTCGACCGGCTTAGCCCCTCCCTGCGGCGCATGCACTCGGAGGCCGGTGGCTTTGTCGAGACCGCAGAGATGCTGCTGGGCTTCCGCCTGCCCCCTGACATCGATATCGATGCGCTCCAAGCGAAACTCACCGCGCTGGGCGGAGCAGCTGACGTTCAATTCCGCGGTCGTGAGCAGGCCTACCACGCAGCGAAGTCCACCCACCTGGCGCGGGCCTTTGTCAGAGCCATCGATGCGGAGGGAGGCCGGATCCAGTTCAAGCTGAAGAGCGGCACCTCGGACATGAATGTCGTAGCGCCGGTATGGCAATGTCCGATCCTGGCATACGGCCCCGGAGACTCGGCACTCGACCACACGCCCCACGAGCACGTCAACCTGGGCGAGTACCACCGGGCAATCGCGGTCCTGGCGCGCGTGCTGGAGACTGTGTGAGTTTGAACGTTTCAACGTTCGAACGTTCCAACGTTGAAACGTCGTAGAGGAGCAACTATGTCTAGTGACCATTACGACGTCATCATCGTGGGGGCGGGCCCGGCGGGCATCTTCGCCGCGCTGGAGCTGAGCAAGACCGCCGGCCTGAAGATCGCTATCTTGGACAAAGGGCGCGACATCGACAACCGGCATTGTCCTATCCGGGAGGGCAGCCCGGAGTGCCGGCATTGCAAGCCGTGCGCCATCCTCGACGGCTGGGGCGGCGCGGGCGCCTTCTCCGATGGGAAGCTGACGCTGTCTCCGGATGTGGGCGGTCACCTGGCCGAGATCCTGGGCGAGGGGCGAGCTGTCGAGCTCATCGCGGAGGTGGATGGGATCTACCGGAGCTACGGTGCGCCGGAGACCGTCCACGGCACCTTCACCGACGAGATTGAGCTGTTGGCCAAACGTGCATCGCTGGCCAGCCTCCAGTTCGTCTCTGTGCCGATTCGCCATATGGGGACGGAGCGGTGTGTCAGCATTATGCGCGGGATGCGCGATGCGCTGATCGAACGCGGTGTCGAGATCAAGATGCGGACGCCGGTGCAGGAGATCCTGACGGAGAACGGTGCCGTGACGGGGGTGAAAACAGAAGCGGGAGCGGTGATCGAAGCCGAAACCGTGATTGTCGCTCCGGGGCGCGAGGGCGCCAGTTGGCTGGAGGAGACGGCCAAGACCTTGGGGCTGTCGCTGGCGCGCAACCCTGTGGATCTCGGGGTGCGGGTGGAGCTGCCGGCTGCGGTGATGGCACCCATCACTGACCTCGTCTACGAGTCGAAGTTCATCTATTACTCCAAGGCCTTTGACGACAAGATCCGCACCTTCTGTATGTGTCCCTACGGCGAGGTCAGCACCGAGTTCGCCGGTGACGTGATGACGGTCAACGGTCACTCCTATGCCGGTCATAGAACGAAGAACACCAACTTCGCTTTGCTGGTCAGCAAGAACTTCACGGAGCCCTTTGACGATCCCATCACCTACGGCAAGAGCATCGCGCGGCTGGCGAATCTCCTCAGCGGCGGGATTATGGTCCAGCGCCTGGGCGATCTGGAATCCGGCAGGCGCTCGACACACGAGCGTATGACGCGCTCGGTCGTCACGCCCACGCTGCCCAGCGCGACGCCGGGCGATCTCAACCTGGTGCTGCCCTACCGGTACGTTGTCGACATCCTGGAAATGCTCCACGCCTTGGATGAGATCGCGCCCGGCGTGGCGTCACGCCACACCCTGCTCTACGGTGTGGAGGTGAAGTTCTATTCCAACCGGCTGGAGCTGTCGCGCGAGCTGGAGACCGAGGTCGAGAACCTCTTCGCATGCGGCGATGGCGCCGGCGTCACACGGGGTCTAATCCAAGCTTCCGCCTCCGGCATCGTCGCCGCGCAAGCGATACGCAAGCAGCAGGGATAAGGGAAACGGGATAAGGGATAAGGACAGAAAATGGTATGTACTCCCTACTCGCTATCCCCTGTCCCTTCTCCCTTCTCCCTTCTCCCTTCTCCCTTGTCCCTTGTCCCCTACTCTCACAAGAGGTGAGCCAATGCCGGTACCTGTATCCGCCCTGGTAGGTTCGCTGCAAGCCGTCGTCCGTTGGGGGCTGTTACTCCTGGGCTTTGCCGGCCTGGTCGCCGCCCTGGTCTTTCTGGTCCGGTGGCTTACCCGGCGCTGGCAGGCGCGTGCCAACACACTCGCTGCGCAGTTGGACAGCGGATTGGCAGCGCTGGACCACACGGTGGCCCACCTGCGCACGGAGGCCGATACCTACCCGCCAGATACTCCAGATCCCTACGGCCCCCTCGTTGAGCAACTGGTCACCACGCTGGCCCGGATCGAGCGGGACCACACGTCGCTGCACGACGGGCTGGCGGCGGTGCGCGCCGAGGCCATTGCGCTTCCGGATGCGTCCTGGGCCAAGGTGGGTTACTGGCTCTGGCGGGAACCCCGGCACCGCTGGCGGCAGCGCAACGCTTTAACCAGACTGGTCCAAGAGCTGGCATCCCCCCGGGCCCAGGCGGAAGCCGCCGGCGCGCTCCTCAAAGAACTCCGCAGCCAGCCCCTGGAGACATCGATGCGCGTCCGGGCGCTGTATGAGCTGGTAGAGACCTCGCAACACACCGTCGGGAGCCTCCAGGCCGCCGGCGTTCAGGGCACCCCGCTTGAGGCAGCCGACGCGGCCCTCAAGACCTATCGCAAGACGCTTCAGACCTTGCCCGTGTATCTCTTTGCGGGTACCGAGAGCCAGATTGTCCGGCGCGCGCGACCTTCCGATATTGCGGATGCATGGGGCACCGTGGCGGCACTGGCGCCCGCCATCGAGCAGACGGCGGAGCAAGCCGGCGCGTGGCAGCAGGCCTACGAGCAAGCGGAGAAGGCGCTGGAAAGCATGTGCCAGACCGTGGCGCAAACACGTGCGCGTTTCGCAGAGATCCCTGACGCCCTCGACGTCACCGAGCTGGCGGAAGCCTGGAAGCAGACGGAGGCAGATGCAGAGGCCTTGGTCGCCTGCTATGAGGCACCGACGACGGAGGACCTGGCTGCCGTCGAGCGCATCGCGACCACCACGGAGGCGGCTAGCGCCCTGGCGGCACGCCTGAGCGCCCTTGACGACCGCCAGGCCACGCTGAAAACCGGATTGGCGCGCAATGAGGAGGCGCTGACACAGATCGAGCAGCAGTTACGCCAGTTGGCTGATGCCGGTCGCTATCCTCTGGACCGGGTTCCGCTCCAGGTCGTCGCGGATCAGCTGCACCAACAGGCCCGGAAGATCGGCGGCCCCCAGCAGCGCCGCACGCCCGCGCAGCTCGAGGCGGCGCTGAGCGCCGCGGAAGAGCTGGCCCACCGTGCTCAGGATCTGGCGACCCGGGTAGCGGAAATCAGGGAGCAGCGCCGCCGGCTCATCGAGCTGCTGGACCAGCAGGCTGCGGCGCCGCAGGTCGATTGGATGACCTGGGCCCGCGATCTGCACGAACGCACCCATCTCTACGCCGCGGACAACTGGTTTTCCAGCGATGGCCTTGACGCGGCTCATGCAGTCGACGCGCTCCAGAAACCGAACGAGGGTTTGCGCGTCCACGGGATTGTGGCCGATGCCGAGAGGTTGGCAGAGCGGCACAAGCTCTGGATGCCGGCGCGGGTGGACGATCCCCTGGCGCCGCAGGAGCTTGAGCGGCGCATTAACGAGTTGACGGCGCTCTTTGCCGAGACCGAGCGCTTCCAAGACCGGTTGGACCAGATCACACAGCGCTTCCAGGTATGCCAGGAAGCCGAGGAAGCGGCCAAGTCGGACCTGGCAACCGTCTACGGCGCGCTGGATCGTCTGGACATTGTGGCCGCGGACGTGCTGCCCCCCGCGCTGGCCAAGGAGGAGAACCACTGGACCCGGATCCGCGAGCGGCTCGACGAGGGCTACGAACTCGAGCTCGCACTGGGGAATCCGGGCCTCGGCACGGTGCACGAGAAGGCAGCCCGGGTGACGCGCTGGATCGAGGCCAGCCGCCACGTCCTGACGGATTGGCAGAAGGTGCTGACCGCGGAGCTGGCCACGACATCCAAGGCCTTGAACGAGGATCTGGATAAACTGATGGCTATCGCTCCGCTGGGGGATGAGCCTGCCGTCGTGCAAGCCCGTGAGGCGGCGGAGAGCCAGGTGGATGCGCCCAAGGAGCGCCGGCGCTTGGGTGGGCGGATGCAGGGGCGATCGCAACAACCTGAGGTCCGCGATCCGAGCGCCAGCAAGGCCGCGCTCGTGGGTGCGCAGTTGGCGCGGGAGGTCGCGGACCAACTGCGCACCTTGGCACACCTGGACCGCACGCTGGCGGCGCTGCGGTCTGAGGTCCTGGTCCCACTGGCCGAACCTGTCGCCCAGTGGCGTGACGGGGAACAGAGATCGGAAACCGCCTTTGAGGATCTGCAGCGGCTGGAGACCGCCTCGGCGCGGCTCTGGCCCCCCTTGAGCTGCGATACGGCAACGGTCAAGGCCCGGTTCGATCTGGCCGACCAGGCCCGCGACAGCCTTTACCAGGACGGTACGACCGTGAGCCAGGTTCTGGCGACCGTCACGGCCCTGACGGAGCACTACAACCAGATCGTCACGATGGTTGAACAGCGCGATGCGGCCTACCACGCGCAGCGGCTCGCGCTGGACGCGACGCTGGATCAGCTGGAGCGGTGGTGCGCGCAGCTGGAGCGGTATCGGGACGAACACGCCGGTGACGACGCGATCGCCGCCGCGATCCGCGCCCGGCTCGACGAGATCGAGGCAGGGTGGACGCAGCTGCAGATCCGCTACGAGCAGGCCCCCGACCTGGTGCCCGGGGAGGAGGCGCAGCGGACGCTCAACGACCTGTGGCGCCAGGCCCACCGGGTGCTGCCCCTGGGGCCGGGGCTGGACGTGTTGACGGCAGAGGAGGTGGAGGGGCGGTAACGGCGCGTTGGCACGTTCGAACGTTGGCAGGTTGGCACGTTTATGGGTTGCGTGATGGCTGTCTGTAGGTTCGTCAAGCGCGGCGAATCGGCTAGAATGAAGGCTGAGACGTGAGAAGGGGTACCTTGGAGGGTCCGGGATGGCAACGGCGCTGGAGCTGAGTCGCGAGGAGTGGAAGCGTTACACAGGTCTGCTTGAGCGAAAGACAGAGCATCGACCCTTGCCGGATGCGGTACGCAAGCAGAGAAACGACCTGTTGGCGCGGCTTGGCAGCGTAGCTGTTGTCCTCCGGCATCGATTCGGCGCGGAACGC
>JAFGNI010000602.1 GCA_016927095.1 Anaerolineae bacterium
AGTTCGCTGGCCCTGCTGCGTCAGGGATGGACGCTGATCAAGCGTAATCGGGTCTTCCGACTCCTGGTCGTGGTTTTCATGGTGACGCTGCCCTTCCGCGACTACCTCGGCAGCCTCTACCAGCCGCATTTCGTCGCTGCCGGTGTGGGCACGGCGTGGTTCGGGATGAGCCTGGCGCTGGCCGCTGCGTTGCGCATGGTTGGGTCGCGGTCGGCCTATCTGCTCGAAGAGCGGCTGGGCCGGCGATGGGGCCTGATCGTGGCTACGGTGCTCCCCGGCCTTCTCTACCTGCTCTTTGCGCGCGTTTCGTATCCTGTCTGGACGGTGCTGGCCTTCTGTGCGCTCTCCGGCTCGATGAGCCTGCGGACGCCCCTGATCTCCGCGCAGCTCAACGCGCACATCGAGCGGCGTAACCGGGCCACCGTGCTTTCGCTGATCGGCATGCTCGTCGGTGTCTATGAGGCGGGCATGGGGCTGGTGGTGGGCGCGATCGCCGACGTGTCAGTGCCGTGGGCGCTGACCTTGATGGGAGCTATCGTCCTGCTGGGGACGCTGCTGCTCGTGGTGGTGCCACAAGACGACGAGCCTGGCGCGCCACCCGTGATGTAGAGCGCCGCCTCACTCGTCACCGAAGATCCGCAAGAGGCCTGGGCGCAAATCGTCAGCACCGGCAACCGGCACCGCAGCGTCGAAGATCAGATACCGGGCGGATGTGTACGGGTGCGCGTGCGCCCCGCTGGCCACGCGAAGGTGCTGTCCTTGGGCGAGGATGCTGTAGCCGTCGTCGGCGCCGATGTGGCCGCTGACAAGGACCCGCTGCGGGCGATAGTTGTCCGACAGGGCCCGCAGGAGGGCCGAGACCTGGTCGGCGTAGGCTGCCATGCCCACGTCGTGCTCGTTCTGGCTGAAGAGCATCGACCACAGCAGCTTGAAGTCGTCCTGGTATCCGGCAAGGATCCCAATGAGATAGTCGTCGTACCGCGGGTCGGTGGGATCTTCGATCGCCAGATAGTCCTTCGCCAGCTTTCGATAGGGCACGCCCGTTGTTTCGGCAATGGCTGCACGGAGGGCCGGGCGGTAGGTAGTTGCGAGCTCCGCGTTCACTCCGTCCAGAAGCCCCTCGTGGCTGTAGGTCAACAGCGTTGCCATTGCGGTAGCATCGCCGGCCTCAGGGAACCCGCCCGCATGGCAGATCGTGACGCCTGCTGCTGTGCGGACAAAGAAGGGGCACCGCCGAAAGAAGGCCAGGATAGCGTCGCGGTGGGTTCCCATCTCCCTCTCGAACCGCGGGGTAAAGACGGTGTCGCCCTTGGCCAACGGCACATGGTAGATGTGGGGCATCTCGTGGTTGCCCAGCAAGACCACCAGATCCTCTCCCAGGGCCTGCTCTAGCTTGATCAGGTCGAGGACGATGGCCAGGGATTGGTCTCGATCCGCCGGCCCCTCGCTGTGGATGATATCGCCCGTGATGATCCATGTGTGGACCAGGCCCCGCCGGTGCAGCTTCAGGAACAGGTCCCGGATGTGTTGGTAGAGTGGCCAATCGCCGTGGAGGTCGGTGACCACCATCGCAACACCGCTATCGAGCGAGATCAAGCGGGCGGTCGACGCGTCAGCCAGGACGTGGGGTGCCATCACCAGTGAAGGCCGAAATGATCGGCGAGGAAGCGGGCGACGCCGTCCTCCGCGTTGGACGCCGTGATACGCCATGCCAACCCCCGTATCTCGGGCCGTGCATTGGCCATCGCGACGGAGTAGGGTAACCGCTCAAAGACCGGCAGGTCATTGAGACTGTCTCCGAAGTAGAGAATCTCGTCTGGCGCTATGCCAAGCTTGCCCGCCAGGGCGAGGAGCCCCAGATCTTTGCGAGCCTCCGGATGGCTCACCTCAACCCAACCGCGTTGTCCCGGCTGCAGGACGATATAGGCGTCGTCGCCGAGCGCCTCGTCCAGTATCGGGTAGAGCCGTGCTGCACGGTCGCCACGATCACAGATGGAGACCTGCGCTGGTGGAACGCTGAAAAGCTCGTCCAACGTGCCGACGCCGCTGTAGGGCTGGAAGGGCCGCTCGACGACAAGCTTGCCGATCTCCACGACGCTTTCAGGATCCCCCGGTAGATAGCGTGAGATCAGGTCGTCGCCAAACACCAGGGGGGTGTAGCCAAGCTCACGCATCAAGGTGGCTGTGGTGCGCGCGATCTGGGGATCTATGTACATACCCGGTACCGGCCTACTGTGGTTGAGAGTGAAGATGCCGTTGAGGCAGACTGCTCGTGCCCAGGGCGCGATCGCATCGGCGTAGCGGCGCGCGACCCACGGGTTGAGGCCGGTCACCAGCGCGATCTCAATGTCCTGCGCATGCAGTGCGTGGAGAACGCATAGGGTCCGGCCGGTGATCTGGCTGGTCGGATCGGCCAGCGTCCCGTCGATGTCGGTGGCGACTAGGCGGATGGTGGGCATAGGTGGGTCGGCCTCACTATTCTAGGTTGGCCTGCGAGGGCCTGCTCTTGAC
>JAFGNI010000603.1 GCA_016927095.1 Anaerolineae bacterium
TCAACGCGCAGCTGCTCTACAGCAACGGCGGTATCAAGTAACCGAACCGTCGTATTCGGCCCTCTAGCTGCTGGTGCCGGCGCCGCTGCCTTGCGCGCGAATTCGCCACGGCGCGCGCCGAGGAAGCGCCGGGAAAGCCCTGTGACGGCGCCCACGCCGATGATCGCGGTTGTGAGCGTCCGCTCATTTGACACTACCCGCCCCGCGCCTACCATCTGACTATAGCTACGGGCTAAACACGATCGTGCTGCCTGCGCCCTGACTATGCGCCACCGTCCTAGCCCGCTTATTGGATGATCAAGTTGGAGGTATAGACGATGAACTCCTTCGAATTGCACTCCCCTGATGACACAGTGACGCTGAAGCTCTTCCTTGACAACGGCGCGGCCGGCTACAGCGTCACCCAACACGGCAAAGATATCGTCGCACCATCGCCGCTTGGACTGGTGCTGGACGACATCGACCTGTGCGACGGCTTGGAACTGCTCTCCGACGAACGTGACACGATTGACGAAACGTACACGATACCGGCATTCAAAAAGTCCTGTTGTGTCAACCGTGCTCACACCCTCGCCCTGACGCTTGGCAAGGCAGGCCGGCAGCTGATCCTCGAGGCTCGCGCCTACGACGACGGGGCCGCAGTCCGTATGCGGGTGCCGGCGAACGAGAGGAACGACGCAACAGTGAACATCGTCGACGAGATCACGGGCTACCGTCTCCCGGAGAACGTCGGCGCGCTCTACGGCATGAAATATCTGTTCACCTATGAGGACGTCTACCATCGCATTCCGTTAGGGGAGCTGGCGCAGAACCAGCTTGCGTTTCCCGTCTTGGTGGAGGCCAGGGATGGGCTATGGGCCCTCTATACGGAGGCCGCTGTCTTTGGGGACTACGGCGGGTCCAACCTGCTTGCTGAGCCCGACGATCCCGCGCTTCTCCGGCTCAGAATGGCGCCTGACCAGATAACGCCCATTCACAGCGAGTACCCGGTCACGACGCCCTGGCGGGCCGTCATCGTGGGCGACCTTGACACCATTGTGACGTCGAACCTATTGGAGAATCTCAACCCGCCTTCCATCGTCGAAGATCCCTCGTTCATCAAGCCCGGCGTTGCAGCGTGGAGCTGGATGACGGAGAACGACTCCACCCGAGATCCGGCGCGCTGCCGCGACTACGTGGACTATGCCGCCGAGATGGGCTTCCCCTACTACCTGGCCGATGGTGGGTGGCCCGGTCACGTGGACATCCCCGCGCTGGTTGACTATGCTGCCGAGCGTGGCGTCAAGATCTGGCTGTGGGAGCACTGCGCCGCGATGCGCGATCCGGTCGTCGCCGACGAGAAGCTCGCCCTCTGGGCCTCTTGGGGCGTGGTCGGGGTCAAGATCGACTTCTTCGAGTCCGACAGCCCCGAGCGCGTGGCCCAGTACGATATGCTGGCGGAGCTCGCCGCCAAGCATCGGCTGATGGTCAACTTCCACGGCGCGACGAAGCCCGCAGGTGAGAGCCGTACCTGGCCTCACGTCCTCACGCGCGAGGGCGTTATGGGAGGCGAATACCTGCAGAACTTCTCCGCGTTCGTGCCCGGTGGGCCCGACGCCGCCCACAACTGCACGTTGCCTTTCACGCGCAATGCTGTTGGCCCCATGGACTACACACCCGTCGTCTACGATACCTACACGACCGGCACCACCGACGCGCACCAGACGGCCCTCATGGTCGTTTTCACCAGCTACATCCAGCACATTGGTGAGGGGCGCGACAGCGTCCTCCGCAATCCCTGTCGTCCTTTCCTGAGCGTTGTGCCCACGGTTTGGGATGAGACACGCTTACTCGAGGGCTACCCTGCGAATCACGTAACCATGGCCCGCCGCAGCGGCGCTGACTGGTTCGTCGCGGGTATCTGTGCCCGCCGCCCGCGAAACGCCACCATCCATTGCGATTTCCTCGAAGGCGACACCTATGAGGCCGAACTCTACGCCGACGACCTCTCCGATCTCATGCCCTTTGACGTGGCGCAGGGCGCACTGCCTGCGCCCGATAAGGGGCTCTGCGAGCGCCTGATGGCCAGTCACCAGCGCCCGACCCTGCATCAGCACGATCTCCACCGCGTCCGCCTTGAGCGGTTCGAGGTGAATCGTGGCGATGTCCTGACGATTCCGATGGCAGCCAATGGTGGTTTTGCTATGATTCTTCGTCCCAGGTCCGCCTGACGCCTACAACCGAAAGGAATCCTACATGACCAACAAGATCACCTTTATCGGCGCCGGCAGTGTTACCTTCACCCGTAATCTTGTCCGCGATATCCTCACCTTTCCGGCCTTCCGCGACTGCGAGATCGCCCTTATGGACATCGACGCCGAAAACCTGGCTTTGGCGAAACAGGTCGTCGACCGTATCGTCGAAGCCGGTAACTACCCCGCGACCGTCAGCGCGACCATGGATCGCGCGCAAGCCCTTGACGGGGCGGATGGCGTGCTCACGACGATCCTCACCGGCGACGACGAGGACATTCGCACCGACATCGTTATTCCCAAGGAGTACGGCATCTCGATCAATGTCGGGGATACGCGTGGGCCCTCCGCGATCTTCCGCTTCCTACGCACCTGGCCCCCGATGCTGGAGATCGTGCGCGATATCCAGGCTCACTGCCCCGACGCCATCTTCCTCAACTACACCAACCCGATGGCGATGCTCTGTCGCGCGATCCAGGGCGTCTCCGATGTGGCGGCCAGCGGCCTCTGCCACAGCGTCCAGGGCACTGCCGAGATGCTGGCTCGTTGGATCGGCGCGCCAATGGACGAGGTGACGTACGTCTGCGCGGGCATCAACCACCAGGCCCACTACCTCGAGTACAAGTGGAACGGCAAGGATGCCTATCCGCTCATCCGCGAGGCTGTCACCACCCGTCCCGAGATCTACAACGAGGAGCAGGTGCGCAACGAAATGTTCCTTCACCTCGGCTACTACGTCACCGAGTCGAGCGGGCACAACTCCGAGTACAACTGGTGGTTCCGCAAGCGCCCCGACCTTCTGGAGAAGTACTGCACCCACGGTACCGGCTGGAACCCGGGTCTCGACTGGATGGAGCGCTGGAATGCCAGGATGACCCGCAAAGAGCGCCGCATCAACGAGTTCAATCGCTTCATGTCTGAATCCATCAACCTGGAGCGGGGCCGCGAGTACGCTGCCTACATCTTCAACGCCGTCTTCGGTGATAACGAGATGTTCGAGTTCAACGGCAACGTGCGCAACTGGGGCCTGATCGACAACCTGCCCGCAGGTTGCTGTGTCGAGGTGCCGGTGCTGGCCAACCGGGGCGGTCTCAAGCCCATCCACGTTGGCCCGTTGCCACCGCAGCTCGCCATTCTCAATGGCCTCAACGCGCAGTGTGAGGAGCTCGCCGTCGAGGGGGCTCTGGAGGGTAACCGCGACAAGATCAAGCACGCCTGTCTTTTCGATCCTCTTACCGCCTCGCTTCTCTCCTTGGCTGAGATCGATGAGATGGTCGATAGGCTGTTCAAGGCTGAGGAGAAGTGGCTGGGCGCCTTCGCCTAAGCCCTCCGCAAGAGCGGATACAGGGGTTCGTAGTGAGGCACTTCAGTGCCGTTTGGGTCGTCACGCCAGAAGAGGCGCTGAAGCGCCCACTACGAGCCCAGCGACGTGCAAGAGCAGATACAAGGGCTTGTAGTGAGGCACGTCAGTGCCGTGCCGTTCGCCGCAAGACAACGCAGGTGCCAAGGTATCAAGCACAAACCAGATCATCTACATGATTGGAGGACCGCAATGTGCGATACGCTTGTAGCAACTAGCGCCGTCACCGCCGATGGCGTCACGGTCTTTGGCAAGAACTCCGACCGCGAGCCCAACGAGGCGCATCACCTGCTTCGCGTGCCCGCAGCGGGCCACCCACCGGGCAGCACCGTCAGCTGCACCTATGTCGAGATCCCCCAGGTCGCCCACACCTACACCGTCCTGCTGGCCAAGCCTTTCTGGATCTGGGGCGGCGAGATGGGCACCAACGAGCACGGTGTCACCATTGGCAACGAGGCCGTTTTCACGAAGGATCCCTACGGGAAGGCTGAGGGCCTCATCGGGATGGATTTCCTGCGCCTCGCTCTGGAGCGTGCCGCCACGGCCCGTGAGGCGGTCGATGTCATCACGGCACTGCTTGCGGCGTATGGTCAGAGCGGCAGTTGCGCCCTTGGGAAGGAGCTCTATTACCACAACAGCTTCCTGATCGCCGATCCTCGCGATGCCTGGGTCCTGGAGACGTCAGGCAGGAACTGGGTAGCCAAACGGGTCGAGGGCGTCTATACGATCTCAAATTACCTGACCATCCGGGATGCCTGGGATCTGGCCTCCCCGGAACTGGTCTCCCACGCGATGGCGGCGGGCTGGTGCCAAGGCACGGACGA
>JAFGNI010000604.1 GCA_016927095.1 Anaerolineae bacterium
GCGCCCCAGTGGTGGCGCGACGCCAAGCTCGGCGCATGGGCCCACTGGGATCCGCAGTCCATGCCCGAGCAGGGCGACTGGTACGCCTATCACATGTATCGACAGGGCACGGCCCAGTACAACTACCACGTCAGCACCTTCGGTGATCCGTCCGAATACGGTTACAAGGATATCTGCAAGAACTGGGTGATCGACCAGTGGGATCCCAACGCCTTGATGGATCTGTACGTCCAGATGGGGGCCAAGTTCTTCATGGCCATGGGCTCGCACCACGACAACTTCGACAACTTCGACTCGACCTACCAGCCCTGGAATTCCGTCCGGGTCGGAGTCAAGAAGGACATCGTGGGCACCTGGGAGCCGATCGCGCGCGAGAAGGGGCTGCGTTTCGGTATTGGTTTCCACAACACTCCCGCGCGAACCTGGGGTCAGTGGATGCCGGTTCGCTACACGAGCGGCGCGAAAGGCCCCTTCGATGCGCTGCAAACGAAGGCGGACGGCGCAGGCAAATGGTGGGATGGCATGGATCCCGCGGATCTTTATGGTCCCAAGCACAGCACCGACTGTACCAACCAGTCGTGCAACAACTCGGCCTTTGGCACCCAGTTCATGTATCGAGTCGACGACGCCATCAACAAGTATCGTCCTGACGTCGTCTACTTCGACGATCACGCCGGCGATTCCCAGGTCGATCTGGGCGTCCATATGGGACTTGGTGCCATCGCCCCGACGATCGTGGCGAACTACTACAACCGGTCCTTGACCTGGAAGCAGGGACCGGTGGACGTCGTCATGAACATGAAGGGCGTGGGCGGCCTGTACAACAGCTTCCAGAACAGCGCATCCCTGCTTCCCTACGTCGAGCGCGCCCTGGTCAGGAGCACCGAGGCGGCGACGGAATCGCAGATCAGCGCCTATCCCTTCCAGACCGAGCTCGACATCCAGGGCGGGAACTGGCACTACAAGACCGGGGCGGGATACACCAGCGCCGCGAGCCTGGTGACGACCCTGATGCAGAACGTCTCCCGAAATGGGAGCCTGCTGCTCAACCTCACCCAGCACGGTCGCGGGAATCTCGATACCCAGTGCACCCAGATCGCCAAGGACATCGGCGCCTGGCTGAAGGTCAACGGCGAAGCCGTGTACGCGTCCCGTCCGTTCGAAGTCTGGGGCGATGGCACGGTCATCTACACCCGCGCCAAGGGCAACGTCTACGCCACGCTGCTCGGTTGGAACGGCGGCGCGGTCACCCTCTCGGCGCTCAAGTCGGGTGGGGCAACCCTGGGGACCGTGTCCAAGGTCGAGCTGCTCGGCTCCACGGTGGCGATGACGTTTTCGCAGAGCGGTCAAGGGTTGACGGTGACTCCCGGTGGATCGGTGGCGGCGCTGGCGGGCCTTTCCGATTCGCAGCTTGCGTCGAAGACGCGCGTTCTGCGCATCACCCATGACAAGGGCTGGACCAACGACGACGATCCCGGTGTCGCATCTCCCGGGTGGCTTCGCAAGGTCGCCCTAGGCACCGGCGACTACAACAATGACCTCACCACCAGCACCACCGTCGGGGACACCTGGACCGCCACGTTTGCCGGGACCGCGGTCGCCGTCTACGCCCCCAAGGAATCCGGGGCCGGGAAGATCGAGATCCAGGTCGACGGGGAAACCAAGGCGACCGTGGACCTGTCTGCATCCAGTGCGCGCCAGCCCCAACAGCTCGTGTGCGAGGTCACGGACCTCGGCGCGGGAGAACACACGATAAGCATCATCAATCGAGGTCCTGGAGCGGTCGCCGTGGACGCGATCGTCGTCGAGTAGGCGCCACACGCGCGATTGGAAGGGTTCGGTCAACCATGATCAGACAACGCGGGAGGATTCTTTCCACTGTTCTGTTGGCAGTCTATGCGACGGGGTGTAACGGTGCGGGCACCGGAGGCACGGGCGGCCACGCGGGCGCGGGCGGAACGAGCCTGGGCGGCGGCGGAGCAGCGTTGGGCGGAGCTGGTGGAGCCGCTGGCGGCGGTGGCGGAGCAGGCGGCACAACCTTGGGAGCGGGCGGCACCGTCTCGGGAGGAGCCAGTGGCTCATCCGTCGGCGGCAGTGCCGGGTCGGGCGGCTTCGTGGCAGGAGGTGGTGGAGCATCTGCGGGCGGCGCCAGCGGCTCGTCAGCGACTGGTGGAACGGCTGGGCGCGGCGCGGGCGGCGCGAGTGGATCCCCGGTGACTGGTGGGACGGCTGGGCGCGGTACGGGCGGCCTTAGGGCTGTCGGCGGCAACGGAGGAAGCGGTGGCGGATCGGGTGGTGGTCCGGGAGCGGACGCGGGCGCGCCGGACGCTGCGCAGGGCGGTGCCGACAGTCTCGATCCCAGTGGTTCCATCTATGTCGCCGCCACGGGAGATGACTCGAACCCCGGGACGCTGGCACGCCCGGTTCGCACGCTGGCGAAGGCGCGTGACATCGTCCGTACGCTGAACGGCGCCATGACAGCCGACATCACGGTCTACGTCCGCGGCGGCACCTATCCATTGACCGACACCTTGACATTCTCCAACGCCGATTCCGGTACGGGCGGCTTCTACGTCAAGTACGTCGCGTACGCCGGTGAGCGACCCCTGATCACCGGCGGACAGCCGATCAAGGGCTGGACGCTGTCCGACCCCAGCAAAGGCATCTACGCCGCCACGGGCACAAACACGCCCTTCCGGCAGCTCTACGTCAACGGCGTGAAGGCCATCCGCGCGCGCAGCCCAAACCTCGGGGCGAACGGCGAGCCCAACTTCACACGCTGTACGGGTTGGGACGGGACCGCCCAGAACTTCCAGGCGGCTAGCTCGGACGTGGGAAGCTGGAAGAATCTCACCAAGGTCGAGATGCACCTGATGGTGCTATGGGCTGACAACACGATGCGAATCGCGTCAATCACGACCTCGGGGAGCACAGCATACATAAAGGTGCAAAGCCCCGAGAACATGATCTTCCAGCGGCCCAACCCAGCCTTCTGGCCGTCTCAAATGCGCTTCTACTTCGAGAACGCCTTCGAGCTCCTCGACCAGCCCGGGGAGTGGTACCTCGACGAAACGGCAAGCACGCTCTACTACAAGCCCCGTTCGGGCGAGGACATGACGACGGCAGTGGTGATCGCGCCGATGCTCGAGACGCTGGTCGCCATCACGGGCACCAGTACGTCCGATCAGGCCAGCTACCTCTGGTTCGAGGGGTTGACCTTCGCACACTCGACCTACATGCGCCCCAGCCAGTACGGGTTTCTCGATGCTCAGGCCGGTCAGTACAACATCACCGCACCGTCGAACAACCAGCAGACGGTGGGCCGGCCAGGCGCCGGCGTCACCGTGACCAACGCCAATCACATCCACTTCGAGAGGAACCTGTTTACCCAGATGGCCGCCACCGGCCTCGATTTCATCTCCGGAACGCACGACGACATGATCATCGGCAACGCGTTCACGGACATCGGCGGCAGCGGCATCTCCATCGGCAA
>JAFGNI010000005.1 GCA_016927095.1 Anaerolineae bacterium
ACCCGCCGCCTGCAGTCGTTCCTCGAGGTATCTGTCGAGACACTCCTCGAGTTGGGACCGGATGTGGTAGGGTTGTTTCTCCCGCTGGGGGGACTGTTGGCGCGCTTGGGCGTCTTTGCCGCCGGGAAGACCGGCGTCGGAGAGCGCCTGCAAGCGTTGTATGGCAAATCGCGCCGCGATGAGATCCAGCTCAGTCCGGATCGGCTTATTGAGCAGGTCACGAGATCGCTCCAGGGCCTCGCCGCGAAGCGCCCGCTACTCCTCATCATCGATGATTTGCAGTGGACTGATGCCGCATCGGCCAGCTTGTTCTTCCATCTGTCGCGCCAGCTCAGCGGTCATCGCATCCTGCTGGTGGGCGCCTACCGTCCCGAGGAGATTGCGCTGGGGCGCGGGGATCAGCGCCATCCCCTTGAGAAAGTGCTCAACGAGATCAAGCGGTACCAGGGCGAGGTGTGGCTGGATCTCGATCAGACTCGCAGGCTCAGGGGACGCCAGTTCGTCAGTGCATATCTGGACAGTTCCCCAAATGGGTTCAGCGGCGAATTCCGGCGGGCGCTCACCCGACATACGGGCGGACACGCCCTGTTCACCGTCGAGCTCCTGCACTATCTGAAGAGCCGCGGTGATGTCTACCGGGACACGCAGGATGTGTGGCGGGCGCGCCCGGCGCTGGACTGGTCAGTGCTCCCGCCTCGCGTCGAGGGTGTGATCGAGGAACGTGTCCAGCGCGTGGATTCCGCCTTGCGTGAGATTCTGTCACTGGCAAGTCTGGAAGGAGAGTCCTTCACGGCCCAGGTGGTCGCCGCGCTGCAACAGGTGGATGAGCTACTGTTGCTGCGGGATCTTTCACGGGAGCTGAGTCGCCGACACCAGCTTGTCGCGGAGATAGGCGAGATCCAGGTAGGCGAGCGTACGCTGACCCGCTTCGAGTTCGCGCATCCGCTTTTCCAGCAGTATCTCTATCATCAGCTTGGGGCGGGCGAGCGCCGTCTGCTGCACGGTGAGGTCGTTGCCCTGCTCGAGGCCTGGTACGCCGGACGCACCGACGAGATCTGTCACCTGTTGGCCCGACATACCTTGGCTGCCGGGCAGTCAGAGCGTGCTGCCAAGTATCTGTTGCTGGCAGGTGACCGCGCGCGTCTGCTCTATGCGTACGAAGATGCCGTCCAGGCTTACTCCCTAGCCATCCAACAACTGCGCGCACAGGCGCCGGCTGCCGATCCCAACCGGCTGGCGCGTGCGCTGATGAAACTTGGCCTGACCTATCATCTGGCCTTCGACTATCCTTCCGCTCGCCAGGCATTCAATGAGGCCTTTGCCATCTGGCAGCGTGCGCCGGTCGCCCAGACACCACCGCCTACCGCCATCCCGTTACGTGTGGATTGGCCCTATCCGCCGCTCGGCCTCGATCCGGCACAAGCGGCGGATACCGACACGATAGGTGTCATCGATCAGCTATTCTGTGGGCTCGTTGCCCTGTCGCCTGAGATGGATCTACTTCCTGAGCTGGCTGAATCGTGGGAGGTGGAGGATCGTGGCCTGCTGTATCGGTTTCGCTTGCGGCCCGATCTGCGGTGGAGCGATGGCAGCCGTCTGACAGCGGCTGATCTGGAGTTCGCCTGGAAGCGTGTGCTCGATCCCCAGACAGCTTCACCCCTTGCCCAGCTGCTCTACGGTGTATACCAGGCGCGCGCCTATCATCAGGGCGAGCAAGAGGATCCAAGACAGGTGGGGATAGCCGCTCTGGACGAACGGACACTTGCCGTACGCCTGGAACAGCCCGCCGGGAATTTCCTGTATGTGCTCACCCATCCAGGCGTTGCGCCTGTGCCACGACACCGTGTTCAAGCTCTGGGCGATGCCTGGTCCGAGCCGGATAACCTGGTCGGTTGCGGGCCTTTCATCGTGCAACCTGGCTGCTCGCTTGAGGCCCTGCGCCTGCAGCGCAACCCGTTCTACCATGGGCGCGGCACCGGCAATGTCGTGGCTATTGAGCTCGTCGGAAGCGAAGCGCCGGAGGGTGCCCTCGCGCGCTATGACGCCGGCGAGCTGAGTATTGTGCAACTCCAGCGAGGCGAGGGGCCTGATCCACGCCAGCGATACCCCGCTGACTACCGCTCGTTACCCTATTTGGCTACGGCGTATCTCGGTTTCCGGGTGGACCGCCCGCCGTTCGATGATCCGCGGCTGCGGCGGGCGCTGGCCCATGCCATTGACCGGGAGACATTGGCGAGCGTCCACCTGCAGGGCTACGTCTTCCCGGCCCTGGGCGGTCTGATCCCTCCCGGTATGCCCGGTCACACCCCAGACAGTGGGCTGGTATATGATCCGGAAGAAGCCACACGGCTGCTGTCGGAATGCGGCACATCTTTCAGAGACCTGGACGCGATTGAGATCTGGACCGAGGTCGGTAAGGAATCCTCGGCATGCTTCTTGGCCGAAGGGTGGCAAATGCGTCTGGGGCTGCCGGTGGCCTGCCGTGCCGTCGAATGGGAGGATCTCACAGCCCGCCTAGAGGTCGATCCTCCCCCGCTGTTCCTCAACATCTGGGCAGCCGATTACCCCGATCCCGAGACGTTCCTGCGCGACTGCGACGCTCTGCGCTGGACGCGTTGGCGTAATCCACGGTTCGACCGTCTGGTCGATCAAGCGCGCCGTCAGACGGACATGGCGGAGCGCCTGGAGCTGTATCGAAATGCAGAGCGTGGTATGGTGGAACAAGCGGTGCTTGTCCCTCTCGCCTATTGGCGTACGCACCTGCTCGTACACCCATCCGTGCAGTATCTGCCTTCGTCATCTGTGAAGTGGTGGACTTGGAAGGATGTGCTGCTCGCACCCGATCCCGGAGGTGGTGTACTGCGTTAGGCGTCGGATCACTCGCGAACGGAGCTTGCTATGGACCATTGCGTTGTCTTGTGGGATCTGCGGATCGTGTTGCGGAGAGCGGGCCGGTCTGCGCTTCTCCTCATCGGGCTCATGCTGTTGACCGGTCAGCCTCCCGCGCGGGCTTGGGAAGGCGATATGCAGGTTGTGCGCACCTTCCCCGAGCTTGCCGGCGAGTACTGGGCGGCGGAAGTTAGGGACGCCGACTGGGCTGACTGGGACAACGACGGCGACCTGGACCTGGCTGTGGTACAGTATCGCTATGCTCGCAGTGTGGTCTTCGAGAACGAGGGCGGCGCGCTCAGCATGGCATGGCAGAGCCCTGTCCCGGCGAACTACAACTACTCCGGTGACTGGGGTGACTTCGACGACGACGACCTCCCCGATCTTGCCATCGGCGGAACCACCGTCGCACTCTACCGCAACACCGGCGGGGGACTGGTCGCCACCTGGAGCGCGGGCGCGAGCCTGGTCGGCACGCAGGTCGCCTGGGGTGATCTCAACGGCGACGGCTATGACGACCTGGCCGTCGGCGCAGAGAACAGCCCGCTGCGTATCTACACCTCCGATGGCGTCACCCTGGCGCTGACCTGGACCGCTCCGGTCACCACCACCATCCGGGCCCTGGGTTGGGCGGACGTGGATGGAGACCTGGATCCCGATCTCGCCGTGGGCAGCGTTGAAGGGCTGCGCATCTACACTAACGAGAGCGGCGTGCTGTCCGGCATCTGGGACGCGCCGGACGTGGCCGACGTCTCGGCGCTGGCCTGGGCCGACTGGGACAGTGACGGGGACCTCGACCTGGCCCTGGGCATCCGGCCGAGCTATGGAGATGGCGCCCTCGTGTTGTTGACCAACGCGTCCGGCAGCCTGGCACCGGCCTGGAGCGCACTCGAAGCCAACCTTCCCTACGACCTGGACTGGGGCGACTGGAACGGTGATGGCCGGCCCGATCTGGCGGTCGGGAACGGGACGGCCAATGGTCAGCACCTGCGGATTCGCGTCTATGAGAGTCGTCCCGGCGGACTGGCCCTGGGCTGGAGCAGCGACCTGACCGAGATCATCTATCTTGGTATGGCCGTCGCCTGGGGTGACTTTGACCGCGATGATGACGCGGATTTATTCGTCGGTACCTATACCGGCAGCTATCCCAGCGTGCTGCTGGGCAACCACGACGGACGGTTGGAGGTGGGCTGGACGGCGCAGACGAACTATGACGCCTATGCCGTGGCCTGGGGCGATCTGGACGGCGATGCTGACCTGGACCTGGCCCTCGGCACTCAAGATGAGGGGCTGCAAATCTGGGCTTCTGAAGACGGCGCCCTCAGTCTGGACTGGAGCGCTTCAGAGGCCGATGATGTGCGTGCCCTGGCCTGGGGAGACGTGGACAATGACGGCGACCTGGATCTGGCGGTGGGACCTGAAGCCGGGCCGGTGCGCCTGTACGTCAATGAGGGGGGCGCGCTCAGCCTGAGTTGGAGCAGCCCGGCGCCGGAGACCGTGGCGTCTCTGGCGTGGGCGGATGTCGACCGTGACGGTGACCTGGACCTGGCTACCGGCGGCGCCGGACGCCCCGTCCGACTGTATACAAACGTGGGCGGCGCCCTGAGCCTGGCCTGGAGCGCCACGGGCAGCGAGGTCACGACCAGCCTTGCCTGGGCCGATGTGGATGGCGACAATGACCTGGATCTGGCCGTGGGGAATGACGGCAGCCCCGTGCGTGTATACCGAAACACCGGCGGCACGCTCGCTCTGGGTTGGAGCGCTGCAGTCAGCGAGACGACGACCAGCCTTGCCTGGGGTGACTGGGACGACGACGGCGATCCCGACCTGGCTGTGGGCAACTACGGCGAGCCGCTCCGCATCTATGCCAACACCGGGGGCGTGCCGGCCTCGGCCTGGACCTCCCCGGACGCCGATCACGTGACCGCGCTGCAGTGGGCCGATTGGGATGGCGACGGCGACCTGGACCTGGCGGTGGGCGCCTTCAGCGAGCCGAATAAGGTCTATGCCAACCTGGGAGGCAGCCTCATCCCACTCTGGGCTGCCGAGTCTGCCGGCGGCACCCGGGCCATCGCCTGGGGGGATTGTGACAACGACGGCGACCTGGATTTGGCAGCCGCCCACCACGCTTTCCAACCGCTGACGGTTTACGCCAACCAGAGCCGCTTCACCGTCGCCTGGTCTTCCCTGGAACAGATGCACGTCTCGGCCCAGGCCTGGGGCGACATGGACGCGGATGGAGACCTGGACTTGGCCGTCAGCGTACGTGTGCTCAACCAGAACTCGCCCGAAATCCGGTACGGCTATAACCGTGTCTACCGCCGCACAACGCAGGGGTTCGAGCCGGCGTGGACATCGCCCGAGCACGATGACAACACGGCTGTTGCCTGGGCTGACCACGACGGCGACGGAGACCTTGATATCTCGTTCAGCGCTCTGAGATACATGGACGAAGTGGGTACTCTCCAAGGCGGCTATACGCGCCTGTATCGCAACGACGGGACCGGGGCCTTCTCCCTGGTATGGACCAGCCCGCAACCCACCCGCAGCTCCGACCTAGCCTGGGCAGACGTCGATCAGGATGGCGACCTCGATCTCGCCACCCAGGGCGGGTACGACGGGCAGGACAACCCTGACCGGCTGTACCTGAACGACGATGGCGTGCTGACTCAGGTCTGGGAGTACAACCAGCCGGGCTATGACACAGGTCTGGCCTGGGGCGACTACGATGGCGATGGCTATCCGGACCTGATCTCCGCCATCCACCTGTATCCGAATGTGAACGGGCAACTCGGCGCACCGGTGGTCCAGAGCTTTGCCTCGCGAGCGCGCGGCGTCGCCTGGCGCGACTGGGATGGGGATGGTGACCTGGATCTGGGCATCGCTTACCAAAGCGGCAAGACCCCCACGATCTTCACCAACGACAGCGGCGTCTTCACCGAAGCCTGGTCGTTTGCAGCCGCCACTAATCTATACTATTCAAAGGGGCTGGCCTTCGCCGACTGGAACCTCGACGGCTACGCGGACGCCGGCGTGCTCCATGGGAACGAATACGGGATGCAGGAGCTCTGGGTCTACTCCGGATTCGGACAGGCGCCCCAGGCAGCGTGGATCACCCCCGACTACGACCGTGAGCAGGCCCTGGCCCGGGGCGACTATGACGGCGACGGGGACGCCGACCTGGCGACCGGGGGCGAGATGGGTTCGTACTTCCTCGGTGGTCAAAACCATAACGCGCCCGGCGCGGTGCGCATCTACGAGAACCACGCCAACGACGCGCAGGTGATGATCGATACCGCGCCCCGGGTGGCTGTTCGGACACCCGGGGGCGGCTCGGCGCCCGACGCGGGCGGCAGTTTCGCCGCGGCGGTGGTGCTGCAGGGGCCGGAGATCGAGATCGAGTACGTGCTGACCGACCCGGAATCCGATCCCGTGCGCACCATCCGTGCCTGGTTCTCACTCGACGGCGGCAGCACCTGGCAACCTGCGGTGGCAGCCGGTGGGACCATCACCGGGAATCTGGCAGCCGCGCCGGAGGGCGTCACGCATACCTTTACCTGGGATCTCTTCGGCAGCGGCGTGACCGGCAGCAGCGACACGACCGTCTTCCGCATCGACGCCGTCCAAGGCTATCGCGGCCCCGGCCCGTTTCAGTATGCGTACCGCTGGGCGGCGAGCAACCCCTTCCGCGTGCGCGGCGCGCAGGTACGCGTGGTGCGCGGCGGTCAGCCGGTCGCGGGCGCCTGGGTCCTGCGCTTGCCCGCCGGCGTCACCGGCGACTACGAACTCTACCGCGATCTGACAGGAGAGCCCTTGATCACCGGCGACGGTGGCTATTTGCTGGGCAACACGCCTATGGCTATCGGCGATCACCTGGTTGCCCTCGCCCCGGTTACCGGAACACACGGTTATACCTTGTACTACAGCAACGCTGCACCCACGCAGACCGGCGTCGACCCGTACACGGTCACACAGACGGGCGTGCAGGTCCTCGAAACCTCTGCGGACAACCCCGTGCTGCTCTACAATCTGGATGTGTCTCTCGAATGGGATGCCCGCTATGACGAGCAGTTGCTCTCCCGATTGCAGTATGACTTCCGGCGCACCTCAGAGCTGCTCTTTGACTGGAGCAACGGACAGATGGCGCTGGGAAGTGTCACGATCTATCACGCCCGCCAGATGTGGGCCGACGCGCACATCCAAATCTACGCCTCCAACCGGATGCGCCCCAACGCGGCACAGGGCGGCATTACGAATGAGGACGTTGACGATCCGTCGGTAGAGGGCGTGGTGTACCAACCGGGTCAGGTGCGGATGGGGGCCGTGTGGAATCGCTTTGGCGATCCGAGCGGCAACCTGGGCGAGGACTGGGCGCGGGCCCTGGCGCACGAGCTGGGCCACTACGCCGCATACCTCGACGATAACTACATGGGCTTCAATGTTCTGGGTCAGTTGGTGCCGGTGACCACCTGCCCCGGCGCGATGACCGATCCTTACCGCGATGACTACTCCGAGTTCCACCCGTTGACAGACTGGCTGGCGGAGTGCGCCGGCACCCTCTCCCACCAGACCACCGGTCGGGCAGACTGGCAGACCATCACCACCTTCTACCCGTGGCTGGACGGGGCGACCACGAACAGCGGCCCGAGCGGGCTACCCCTCGCCGTCACGCAGGTCGACTTTGTCAGCCCGCCGGCAGCGGACGCGTCTTTGCCGATCCCGCTCTTCTACCTCTCGCAGCACGGGCACAGCCTCCAGCCCGGCGGCAGTGCGCGCGCGTTCTTGTTCCTCGCCGGTGGCGACACGGTGATCGATCTTGGTCGTCCAAGCCTGGACCAGGTGCTGGCACGCGGCGCCGCACCCGGCGATCGCCTGTGCGTCTTCGAGCCCGGCCAGGATCGTCTGGGCTGTGAGGTCGTTCAGGCCGGTGACGAGCAGCTCGCCCTCTACACGCTGGCCTCCGGTCTCCCGCGCGTCGACCTGGAGGCGCTCGACGAGCAACATATCGGGGTCAGCGTCGGCTTGCTCGAGGACGGCCTGGTCGTCCGCGTCAGGCTCTATCCCGCCGACGGTGGCACGCCGGCAGAGGGCGTGCTGAGCAGGGTGGGCGACGTCTACACAGGCGTGCTTGTGCCCGCGGAGCCTGCCCCCAAGGCAACGGTGCACGTCTGGGTGGAGGAGACCGCGCCGGCGCGCGAGATCGTCACGGACTATGTCCTGGGCGGCAACCCCGCCTACGTCAGGGGGCGTATGGCCTATGTGCGTGGTCGGATGGCCCCGGCGGTCAGCTCTGACGGACAGGTGATCCTCTTCGGCAACGACCTGACCTTCCCCGATGGCGAGTTCTACAGCCTCCAGGCGCTCAGCTCCGCCGAAGACACCCCGCCCTGGACCACCCCGATTGGGCAGGTCTATCGCCTGCTGGCTTCTGCGAGCGCGCCGTCCCTCATCGGTACGTCGATCAGCTTCAGTTATCTCGGCAGTGAGGTGCCTCCCGGCGAGGAGAGCTGGCTGAAGATCTACTACAACGATGAGAGCGTGCCCGGCAACTGGCAACCACTGGAGACGACGCGCGATATGGACTACAACCACGCCGTCGCCGACGCACAGGGACCCGGGCTGTATGTGCTGATGAGTAGCCTGGAGATCCCGCTCTACCGGGCGGGTTGGAATCTCTTCTCCTATCCCGTCCAGGCCACCCGCCCGATCAGCGACGCTCTGATCAGCATCAGCGGCATCTACACGACGGTGTACGGGTACGATGGGCAGGATCTCCTGGATCCCTGGAAGATGTACGATGTGTCGGTGCCCGGCTGGGTGAATGATCTGCACACCATCGAGTTCGTGCACGCCTACTGGATCCAGACCACGCGGGCCATCACGCTCTCGTTGCTCGGCGTCGTCGAGACGTTGAGCCTGCCGCTCAATCTGTTCGAGCCACCGGCGACGTTCTACGGCGCGGTTCTTGCGGGAGAGGGCTTCACCCCGGCACCCGGGATGGCGGTAAAGGCCTGGATCGATGGACACCTCTGCGGGTTGGGTCAGACGGTGTCGGTGGCGGAACAGGTGGTCTACTCGGTCAATGTCATGGCCGATGGCGAGGAAGCAGACGGCTGTGGCGCGCCGGGGCGCCCCGTGACGTTCCAGGTGGACGGCCTGAATATGGCGCCCTCTGGGAGCTGGACCAATCTGCAGGTGCAAGAACTGGACATCTCGCCCGCCGTGGTTCAGGAAACGTATGCCCTCACGGTCGACCTGATCGGCAGCGGCACGGTCACGCGTGAGCCGGATCAGAACCGCTATCCCTTTGGCCAGGTGGTGACGTTGACCGCGGTGCCGGCCCTCGGCTGGAGTTTCGCCGGCTGGGGCGGCGATCTGAGCGGCAGTGACAACCCGGCAGCCCTGACGATCACCGGGGCCTCGATCGTGACCGCTACCTTCGCCCAGGAGTCCTACGCGCTGACGATCGATGTGGTCGGCAACGGTACGGTTACTCGTGAGCCGGATCAGAGCCTCTACCCCTATGGCCGAGTGGTGACGCTGACCGCGGTGCCGGCCCTCGGCTGGGGTTTCGCCGGCTGGAGTGGGGCCCTGAGCGGCACCGGAAACCCTGCAGCGGTGACGATTGTGGACAACTCCGCGGTCACTGCTACCTTTACCCAGCAGGAGTCCTACGCGCTGACGGTCGACGTGGTCGGCAGCGGCGCGGTCACCCGTGAGCCGGATCAACTCGGTTACCTCGCCGGTAGCGCTGTGACGTTGACCGCGGTGCCGGCCCCCGGCTGGAGCTTTGCCAGCTGGAGCGGCAATCTGAGCGGCAGTGACAACCCGGCAGTCTTGATGATCACCGAAGCCTCGATCGTCACCGCCACCTTCGCTCAGGAGTCCTACGCTCTGACGGTCGACGTGGTGGGGGATGGCGCCGTCACTCGCGAGCCGGATCAACCCGGCTACCTCGCCGGTAGCGCCGTGACGTTGACCGCGGTGCCTGCCCCCGGCTGGAGCTTCGTCGGCTGGAGTGGTGCACTCAGCAGCACGGCGGGTGTGCTAGAGGTTGTGATCCGGAGCGATGTGCAGCTTACGGCGACCTTCATCACCTATCGAGTGCATCTGCCCCTGGTGAGCAGTCCGGGCGCAACTAGGATTCTGGGGGATCAGCGCGTCTCTCAGTTGGGCGCCATCTCACAAGGAGCCGCCGCTCCGAAGGGATGGACGAGATGACAGCGCGGAGCAAAAACGGACCGACCTGAGGAAGTCAGCTGTCGGGATGGTGTCGTCACTGTTTCGGATCGTACCCGGTTGGGCAAACTTCACATCGTCCGGGGCGGGACTCAAGTTGTCGTTCGCCGGGTCTCGCGATCCAACAGAGCTCCGAGGTCCCCGGAACAGCAACGACGCTGTCCGTCCTGGAATGCTGCCTCTGATCCATGCCGGGTCGGACAGATTCTGTTGCCGGCCCTTAATGGATCGCGGTCGGTTGGGAAGCCACGGTAGGGCAAGCTATAATGGGGTGCGTGACGGAACATGATTCGGGCCCACTTGTGGGTCCTTACTGCGGCTACTGCCTAGACGATGGCCGGACTTGCACTGCATCTTGGCATCAAGCTCTGTAGGAGGGACAAAGCAGCGGTGAAAGACGATGTCCGACAAACGATCAAGACGGCGATCCTCGACGAGGATCGCTTTGTCAAAGCCACCTTCAGCGGGCGCCGACGCGGGTACGAGTTGGCGTGGCGCCGCGTCACGGTGCGCCCCGTCTTGATCCAAGAAGAACACCATCTGCAAGTCTCTCACCTGGAC
>JAFGNI010000605.1 GCA_016927095.1 Anaerolineae bacterium
CCAGTGCTGGATGAGGGCCTCGTGGGCCACCTCGACCTTCTCAGCGCCGGTCAGTTCGTCACGCCCGGTGACGACCAGTCGCTGATTCGCCATGTGCCGGACGAGAGGCCACGCTGCCTCGCCCACGTCTGCACGGCTCGCCACGCGGCGGGTATCCCCAGTACCCTCCCCCGGTTGCACGAGCTGCGTGAATACCCGGCATGCCAACACCTGCTCGTCGGCCGTGAGCGCTTCATAGACCTGTTGCGCATAACGCGCGAGCGCGCCCTGCACTTGCCCGATGGCGTCATAGGCGGCATGCGTGAGCCACCCACGATCAAGGCGATGCCATAGCAGCGTCAAAGCGAACTCGAGCAATGGGAGGCCTTCTGGCGCCGCCTCGACGTCGCTGAGCAGCCGCGACACGAGGCCCGCCTCAAAGACCGCGCCGTGCGCTGCGGCGGGCTTCTCGATCGCTTCGCGAAGCTCCTTGGGGGTCATCGGGCCAAGCATCTGCGTCGCCGCCTGGAGCACATCGGCGAGCGGCCGATGCGTCAGCGCCTGGCCCATGAAATCGGCGCGCAAGGTCAGGAGCAGCGTGAGGGGAGCGACGCCCCTGCTGTTGGGTCGGGAGCCGGTCGTCGCATCCAGCAGCCTATCGATGAAACGCACACGGGTGTCAAGGTTGGGGCAGAGGGTGTAGAGCTCCTCGAATTGGTCCACCAGGAGCAGCAGGTGGGCGGAGTCGGCCTGCTGAGGAAGGCAACGCGCGACCAGGTCAGTCAAGGGGATGGTGTCAGCCTCGAGCGCATGCGCCAATGTCCGCGTTTGAGCCAAGCGGCCGGCCTCGCCGGCCGAAGGCGCCAGCAGCGGGGTAATGGCCCCTGCGAGCGCCCGGAAAGGTTCACTTCCGGGCCGCAGGCTCGCAGTCACCCAACCGCCCAAATCGCGCAGCCGGGGGATCAGGCCGGCGAAGACGATCGATGACTTCCCGGAGCCCGATGGGCCCACCAGCACGGCTACCCGTTGAGCCGTCGTGAGGGCATGGAGGAGCTGATCGACGAAGGCGTCGCGGCCAAAGAAGAGGTGTGCATCCGCCTCGCGGAAGGTTGCCAGGCCGCGATAGGGGCAGGACCCGACGTGGTGCCATCCATGGTCGAGGTGCCCGGCTGGCGAAGGGCGGAGGAGCTCGCCGCTGAGGAGCTGCTCGTAGAGCGTGACGGTGGCTGGTTCGGGACCGACTCCGAGCTCGCGCATGAGCACCTCGCGACAGGTCTCGAACTGCGCCACCGCGGCGGCACGTTGGCCGCTAAGGGCCAGCGCCCGCATCGCCTGGCGGTGGGCAGGCTCATGCCACGGCTCCAGCGCGATCTGCCGTCGGGCGTGAGCCACGACTCGGCCGTACGCGCCCTGGACCTCCTCGTGGACGGCGAGCCGGTCCAACAGGTCGAGTGCATTGTCGTGCAGCACCTCACGCTGCAGCATCAGCCACTCCTCGAAGGGGGCACTGTCGATGGAGAAGCCGGGCAAGAGGTCGCCGTGGTAGAGGGCGATGGCCTCGTTCATTGCGCGCACGCAATCCGGGCACTCGTAGCCCCGCTCGTGCGCGTGGAGCTGGCTGTGAGAGGCGAGGTGCGCAAAGCGAGTGGCGTCCACCTCAACAGCGGCGTCGGGGTTGAGCTGCAGGCTGTCGCGTGTGATGAGCAGACAAGGCGGGTCTGCGCCGCGGTCGCAAAGCGCGCGGCGAAGGTGGAAGAGGGCGGTGCGGAGGTTGTTCAGCGCCTTGGACTGCCGTTGCTCGGGCCACAGGAGACCGACAACAGTGTCGCGGCGCTGCGGGCGTCGGCCCTCGACGGCCAGGTAAGCCAGGAGCGCGCGGACCTTGTCGTAGCCGAACTCGGTGACCGGCTCGCCGTCCAGCTCGACGGTGAAGGTGCCCAGCAGCGAGATGACCAGGCGCCGCATATCCTCTCCTTCACCTATTGCCTTCATTGTAGGTCAAGGTCCTGCGGACGTCCAACGGAGTCCTGCACAAACCCGCCCAGGTGCTAGCTCTTAACGATTCGTTAGCGTGCCTCTGCGATGATGGCGGTGAGGTGAGCAACGAAGACGGGCCGGTCGCGATGGGCGAATGGTCCGGCCTCCATCCGGCAAGGAGGTGCAGATGGGAAGACTGGCTAGCGCTAGTGGACTCCGTAGTGATTCTGCCCGAGTAGCGTAAGGAGTGAGCCATGGGTACCAAGAGAGCACTATCGGCGCATGCTGCTGTTCGTGGTCCTGTTCACGGGATACGCGTCGGTCTCCGCCAGGGATTTGCCGTGCGGAGTGATACTCGGTCAATGGCGCTGACCAAGGAGCGCCGCGGGGCAACTAAGAGAGGAGTCCGATGATGTCCACCTACGATGGCAGGTCGAAGCGGAACCTAGCGGAAAGGCGATGTAGGGTCGGCGTACTATGTGTCGTCGCGCTGCTGCTGTCGGCAGCTTGCAGGACTGCGGCTACGCCGGTAGAGTCCACGGCCACGAGCGTGCCCCCCACGGCGACCCCGGAGCCTTCAACAGTCACGCCGATCCCCACGGCCACACCGAGGCTTGCTACCCTGCCCGAGGACGGTAGGGTCCGCTACGATCCAGCCGGAGCCCCAGGCCAGTGGCTCACCGTCCGCCAGCCAGAGGTAGGCGAGTCCCCTTACCCGTGGGTGTTCGTAGCGACCTCAGCGTCACAGATGGCGAGCAGCTACGGGGAAGTTGTCGACGAGCTTCTCGCAAGGGGATATGCCACGGTGGTATTCGCCACAGGAGACAAGCTAAGTGGCGCGGCGTTCTGTGCCTGGGCTTGGCTGGAGGACAACAACGCCGTTCTTGGGCTTGACACAAGGAAAGCCATCGTCTTCGCCCATGGCACCAGTCTGGCTGGCCCTCTCCTGGGCGTTGCTGATGATTCGGTCTGGGCGGAGATGCTGAGCAGTTGTCCCAATCCCGCACCACCCCCCGCCAGCGTCCGGGGCGTCGCAACGTACAGTGCGTCACTACTGGTCCCACAGGGCACCATGTCGTACCGGCCATCGCCGTACTACTACATGTTCTGGTATGCCTTGGACAGGGACATCGGCGAGGAGTACATCCCGAACCTAGCTACCCTTTTGCGGACGCTCCCGCCATCTGAATGGCGGACCAGTGGTCAGCTCGACAACACGAAGCGCTTCGTGGCCCATTGGTCACCACTCTACTACATCTACGGGCCTAAGCCGGTCGGCGAAATGCCAGCTTTCCTTCTCACTCACGGCGGACAGATGGACAAGGAGCGGGGCGAACCGTTGCCCGAGGAATCCCAACTGATGGCGGAGGCCCTGATCCAGGCGGGCCTCTCGGTTGAGACAGTGTCGCTTCCCGATGCTCGCTTCGATGACATCCTCACAGCCGGTTCAGGTGTGCCTGAACAGCTCGCTGAGGCCATCGACACTTGGGCAAAGGGGTTGTTCGCGGGGGATTAGGGAGAGTGGACCGACAGCATCTTGCCCACTCCGGGGGTGGGCAAGACACTGCCGGTGACGTACACCGGCGCGGTCGCGATGGGCGAACGGTCCGGCCTCCATCCGGCAAGGAGGTGCAGATGGGAAGATTGGCTGGCGCTAGCGGACTTCGTAGTGATTCTGCCCGAGTAGTGTAAGGAGAGAGCCATGAGAACCAAAAGAGTACTATCGGCGATTGCGCTGCTGTTTGTGGTCGTGTTCACCGGATATGCGTCGGCTTCCGCCCGTGATCTGACTGTGGTCCAGAAGATGATGGAGATGCCGGCAGCGCGTCAGGTCGCGCAGGTCCAGATCCCCGTGGACCCAACCGCGCCTCAG
>JAFGNI010000606.1 GCA_016927095.1 Anaerolineae bacterium
CTGCTTCGCTACCTCTGGTGGATTCGTGGGGAGCCCTTGGGTTACATCGCTCAGGCCAACGGCGCTGAAGGTCAATACCGGGTGGCTGAGGCAGCGGTGGGGGTTGCTCAAGCGCGTCTGGATGATCTCCTCGCCGGCCCTACGGCTGAGGAGGTGGCTGTGGCCGAAGCGGTTGTGACGAGGGCCATTGCTGATGGCGAGATGCTGCGCCTCAAGATCGAGCGTTGTCAGCTTGTGAGTCCTCGGGATGGCGTGGTGACGGCCCAAGTGCTCAATGTCGGGGAGCTGGCCGCGCCCGCTGCCACGATCCTGAAGGTGGCTGACCTCAATGTTCTGACCCTCGAGGTCTACGTGCCTGAGAATCGGGTGGGGCAGGTGATGCTGGGACAGACCGTTGCGGTCACGGTGGACAGCTTCCCCGACCGCACCTTCGCCGGCAGCGTGGTCAGGATCGGGGACCAGCCGGAGTACACGCCTCGCAATGTGGCCACCGTCGAGGAGCGGCTGAACACCTTCTACGCTGTTGAGATCGAGCTGCCAAACCCCGAGGGCCTGCTCAAGCCGGGGATGCCCGCTGACGCCCGCTTCTAGTGGCATAGCCGGCAAGTCATACGCTGACCCCCTCAATCGCTGGACTGGGTGAGCAGCGGCAGCAAGTCTGCTGTCGAGTCTAGCACCAGATGGGCGCCGGCTCGTTGCAGTTCCCACGCTTCGCCAAAGCCGCAGAGCACGCCTACGGACCAGGCCCCGGCGCGCCGCGCCGACAGAATGTCCACCGTCGTATCCCCCACCATCACTACCGCGGCAGGCGGCAGGCCAAGCTCCGCTGCCGCATACAGAACTGGTTCTGGGTGCGGCTTCAGCCGCTTGGTGGTCTCCTGGGTGGCGATCACAGTGAAGTGCTGCTTCAGATCATGCTGTGCCAAGAAGTGGTCAGCATCTGCGCGTGACCTTGTCGTGACCACGGCCAAGGCGCTGATCGGGGCGAGATACGCAATCAACGGCGTGACCCCAGGAACGAGCCTGAAGGTCGGCTTGACGACGCGGCTCAGCCGGCGGCGCAGCGCGAAGACCCACGGATCCAGACCAATCGCATCGAAGACGGTCATGGCCAGGTTCATCGGGGTCTCGCCGGACATGACGAGTCGCCTTGCCAACCTTGCGGCGCGTCTGGATCCCAGGAAGCGCAGCCGGTGCGCGAGTCGATCAACGGCCTGGTCGTCGGTGTCCATCAGCGTGCCATCTAGGTCGAAGAACCAGGCCTGGATCTTTGTGCGATGCTGTTGCAGCACCGGCGGCAAGCTTGAGGGAGCGTCAGGAGGCGCTGGCATACGGTAACTCCTTGGCGATCGGCACGGCGATTGACCAGAGGCTGACCAGAAGAGCGTACATCGTCCCTGTCACGACGACCGCTTCCATGCTACAATGACGCAAAAGGGGGACGCCATGAGAGACAAGGACGAGAGCGCGAACGCGCCGGCGGACTCGGTCTTCCACCCGGGTCAGACTGATTGGATCAAGGGTAAGGCCGCGGAAGAACTGGATGAAGATCAGCGTGCGTTGCTCCTGGCGCTGGCGCGACTCGAAGCAGAGATAGGGCGTGACCTCTCCGATGACGAACGATCAGCCATAGAGGCTCTCGGCAGCCAGCTCGAGGGGTTTGACGCATCGGCTATCGAGGACGCCATTCACCAGATGGTGAACCAACCTGCCGACCCTCATCGCAAGACCTCCTGGTCCGAACTAAAGGATCACCTCGGCTAGCCTGCGCACCTGGGCCTGGGGCGTGGTGGATGCCTCTGGACGACCCTCGATCGCGTATCCCCGCTTCGCTCACAGTCTCCTAGCGTCCCTAAAAGGGTGGGTTGTCCGCCGCTGCCGAACCTCCCGTGTTGACCGAGCGGAGCAGCTCCTCGGCAACCGCCCGGTTGACCTTCCGGGACTGTCCTTTCATCTCTTCGGCGACGATGCCCATATCGGTCAGGTTGTCCATCAGCCGCGCCGCTCGGGTGTAACCGATGCGCAGCCGCCGCTGAAGCAGCGAGGTAGAACAGCGGTTCTCAGCCAGGAAGATCTCGACCGCTGCGGGGAGTAACTCGTCGCCAAACTCGTACTCCGAGGAGGTCGGCTCGTCAAAGGTCGGGAACAGCGGCGGTTGGGTCGCGATGTCCTCGACGGCTAGCGCGTCGGTCGCGAGCGGGTGGGTTTCCTCGCCGGCAGTAGGTTCCACCGCGGTTGTCCAGTACTTGATCAGCCGGTTGATCTCCCCATCGGAGACAAACGCACCCTGGAGACGCAGTGGTTGGCTGACATCTGGCGGCATAAACAGCATATCGCCCCGTCCCAATAGGCGCTCCGCGCCGGGCATGTCCAAGATGACACGAGAGTCAACAGCGGAGGCAACGGCGAAAGCGATTCGGGCCGGGAAGTTGGCCTTGATCAGGCCCGTCACCACATCGACGCTGGGCCGCTGGGTCGCGATGATCAAGTGGATGCCCGTGGCCCGCGCCATCTGGGCCAGGCGGCAGATGACGCGCTCCGCCTCGTCCGGTGCCTGCATCATCACGTCAGCCAGCTCGTCGATCAAGACGGCGATATAGGGTATGGGCGATTCCGTCATCCCGGTGCTGCCTCCCGTGTGGCTCTTGCGCATGCGCCGGTTGTAGTCGTCGATGTTGCGCGCGCCTGCGTTGGCGAAGCGGCGATACCGGCTGTCCATCTCCTTGAGCACCCACCGCAGCGTCGGGACGACCCGCTCGACATCGTTGATCACCGGCGCCAATAGGTGTGGAATGCCGTTGTACTGCGTGAGCTCGACCCGCTTGGGGTCAACCATAATGACGCGCAGCGTGTCCGGCGAGTTCTGCAGTAGGAAAGCCGTAATGACCGAGTTGACGCAGACCGATTTCCCCGCGCCCGTTGCCCCAGCGATGAGCAGATGGGGCATGGCCCGCAGGTCTGCCGCGACAGCCTGACCTGAGACGTCCTGTCCCAATCCCAGGCGCAGCCGGCCTTTGAGCCTGCTGAAGCTGTCTGAGTCCATCACATCTCGAAGGGAGACGACGGCAGCCTCCTCGTTGGGCACTTCGATGCCGACCAACCCCTTGCCGGGGATGGGTGCCTGGATGCGGATGCTGCGGGCGGACAGCGCCAATGAGAGGTCGTCGGCCAGACTGGCGATCTTGCTGACCTTGACCTTGGTCTTCTTGCCGCTGCGATTGCTGATGAAGAGAGGTTCGGCGCCAAACTGCGTCACAACGGGTCCCTGATTGATCTCGCTGACACTGACGGGCGCGCCAAAGCTCGCCAGCGTCTCTTCGATGATCCGGACCTGTTTGCGGATCAGATCCTCGCTGTAATACTGCTCGCTACCCTCCTCAAGGATATCCATCACCGCCGGGAGACGCCAGGTCTGTCTTCCCACCTCCAAAGGCGAGATCTTGAACTCGCCGTTACCCGGACGACTGGCGACGTTGATCTTTGGCTCCGCCCGCCCGGTTCCCGGTTCCTCGAGCCCTCTGCCTCCCAGAACCACGGCCTCGCCCCTCTCGTCCTCCATCGCTTCGGGGCCGAGGATCTCTGACGGGATCGGCTTTTGGGAGATATCCTTCTGAGAAACTTTGGCGGCTTTCTGGGCCGCGCGCGCCCGCTGCTTGTCGCGCCACTCGAGTATCTGCTGCACGGCTTCTGCGGGCGAGACGCTCGCGCTCAGCGTGATCACGACAATCCAGCCAATGATGAGCGTAAGAATCATCCCCGCCGGTCCCAGCCAGTTGCTGCCCGCCGTCAGCAGCAGTGCGCCCAATACACCGCCGCCTATCCCCTCGCGCCCCAAGGCGTAGAGGTCCACCGCCGGCCAGATTCGTCGGGCGATGAAGTGTAGCGTTGTCAGGGCGAAGAAGAAACCCAGGACAACGCCAATGATCTGCGCCGGCTTCAACGTGGGAATGCGGTCACCGAAGTGGCGCAGGACCAGCCATAGGCCGAATGCGCCGAAGAAGAGGGGGACCAGATACCGGCCCCAGCCGAAGATCTGCGACAGCAGGCTGATCCACCACTGTGTCAGTACGCCTTGTTGGGCCGACAGCATACTCAGAATGGTCAACGCCGAAAGCACCAACAGCAGCCACCCCAGGATATCCAGCTTCTGGTCCCGACTCAGGCGCTGCCACAGCGTCGGCTGTGGCTTACTGCGCGATGAGCGGCGCCTGCTGGATGAGCGACTGCGTGATGAGGAGGATGAGCTGCTCTTTGTCATAGTCTGTCTTCGGGGTAATGCATCCGGTCTCTATCCTGCTCTTCCTGCGCTATGCTCTGCTGTGGGCTTTCGCCGACAGGGTTGCGTCAACGGCTTCGCGCAGAGAGCGAACTTGTACGATATCCATACCCTTGGGCGGGCTGAACTCGGACCGTGTCAGCCGCCGCGGGATGATAGCGTGCCTGAAGCCCAGGCGCGAGGCCTCGATCAGCCGTGCCTCGAGCTGCCCCACCGAACGAACCTCACCTGACAAGCCGACCTCTCCCACAAAGGCCAGATCGGCGGGCAGCGGCTGGTCACGCAAGCTTGACGCCAGCGCCATCGCCACGGCGAGGTCGACTGCCGGCTCCTCAACTTGAAGGCCACCAACAACGTTGACGAAGATGTCTTGCTCGCCCAGGTTGAGCCCAACGCGCCGTGACAAGACAGCCACGGTCAGGAGCAGGCGGTTGAAATCCAACCCGTTGACGGTCCGGCGTGGATTGCCAAAGCTGGTGGGGCTCGCCAGCGCTTGGATCTCTACCAACAATGGGCGCGTGCCCTCGATCGTGATGGCGACCGCGGACCCAGGGACATTTACCATGCGTTCGGCAAGGAAGGCCTCCGACGGATTCTCGACTTCCACCATCCCTTTGGCCTGCATCTCAAATACCCCGACCTCCGATGTGGCGCCAAAGCGGTTTTTCACGCTGCGCAGCAGCCGATAGGTGTGGAAGGGATCCCCCTCCAGGTAGAGGACGGTGTCTACAATGTGCTCCAGAACCTTTGGCCCAGCAATAGCGCCCTGCTTGGTGACGTGGCCCACAAGGAAGACGGGGGTGCCCCGCAGCTTGGCCCATCGCTGGAACCGGCTGGTACACTCCCGGACCTGGCTCACATTGCCCGACGCCGACGTGAGGTCCTCTGTGTGCATCGTCTGGATCGAGTCAATCACGAGTGCTCGCAGGTTGGGATGCATCGCATCCGCTTGACCCAGGATGAGACTGACCTCTGTCTCGGAAAGGAGATGCAGAGGGTCGCCCTCGATACCCAGACGGTCAGCCCGTAGCTTGATCTGCTGAGGGGATTCCTCGCCAGAGACGTAGAGAACGGGCAGTTGGGGCTCGCCCAGAAGCGCCGCAATCTGGAGCAGCAGCGTCGATTTCCCAATGCCGGGTTCGCCGCCGATCAGCACGACCGAGCCTGGCACCAGTCCTCCGCCCAACACCCGCGCGAATTCGTGCATCGGAACCGGTATGCGCGGAACGGCACCTACCTCGACCTTGCTGAGCGGCTGGGGAGATTGGAGTCCGGGGCCCAGCGCGACAACACCGCCGACCGATGCCTCGGGCGTTAATGCGGTCTCCACCATGCTGTCCCACGCGCCGCAATTGGGGCATCTGCCCATATGCTTGACAAAGCTCCAATTGCACTGCTGGCAGACCCAGCGCGTCTCCTGTTTGGCCATACTTCGACTGCCCCTCCGACTCCATGATATCAGAACATACATTCTACTGCAAGGGGTAACTGCCCTCAGCGAGAGCGCGCTCCGTGACTTGGCTCTCGCGGCGTGAGAGGCACCTTGGTGAGAGATGGTCGTCCTCAGAACCCACTCTTTCTACCCCGAAAGATTAGAAAGGCAAACCCGACGCGATGGATCATCTGGTGTTCCTGTGCTAGACTTCGACTATGAGTTATCCCGATCCGGAGCATTCGATGCCGAAACTGCTAGCCGATGCGATGCTGGGAAAGCTGGCCCGTTGGCTGCGTCTCCTGGGATACGACACAGCGTACATGCAGGCCGAGGACGCCGCGATCGCGCACCGCGCGCGGGCAGAGGGCCGCGTGTTGCTCACACGGGACCTCGAACTGGCCCGGCGCCGGGGTCTCAGAACGGTTCTGGTGCGTGCTGAGACGCTAGAGGCGCAGCTCGCTGAGGTCATCGCAGAGCTGGGGGCGCCGCCGCCCGAGATAGGGCCGAGGTGTATTCACTGCAATGCGCCCTTGGCGCCGATCTCCGAGGAGGAGGCCAGCCAGCGGGTGCCAGCCTATGTTGCGCAGACACACAAGGTCTTCCAGAGATGTCCGGACTGTGGCAGGGTCTACTGGCGAGGTACACATTGGCAGAGTATTCAGGATCGTATAGACGACTGTCTTGAGGAATCCATCCTCGACAGGGACTGAAGGGCGGCCCGTTTTTAGTTGACAAACTCGTCGGGCCAGATATAATACCCTAGCTGCCGACCCTGTAAGGGGCTCGGCGTCTATTGTGTCATGGGGAGGAAGAACGTGTACGCAGTCATCAAGGCCGGAGGGCATCAGTACAAGGCATCCGTGGGGGACGAGCTGGTGGTGGAGCGGCTCCCTTACGCGGTGGGCGCGCAGGTGGGGCTGGGCGAGGTGTATTTGCTGTGGGACGAGGGCGAGGTGGCGGTGGGGCAACCCACGGTGGACGGTGCCTCGGTGCGGGCGACGATTTTGGAGGAGTTCCGGGGGCCGAAGATCCGGATCTTTAAGTATAGGCCGAAGCAGCGGTACCGCCGCCGGATGGGCCACCGCCAGACGTATATGCGCTTGCGCATCGACGAGATTGTGAAGGGGGCGTAGCGATGGCACGGAAGGGGTCTTCGAATACGAACGGCCGCGACAGTAACGCTAAGAGCCGCGGTGTGAAGAAGTATGGGGGCGAGCGCGTGCGCGCCGGCCATATTCTGGTGCGCCAGGTGGGCGAGCATTTGAAGGCGGGGGCGAATGTGGGTGTGGGCAAGGACTACACGCTGTATTCGCTGGTGGACGGCGTGGTGCGGTTCGATGTGGTTCACGGGCGCAAGCGGGTGAATGTGGTGCCCGCAGGTGAGGTGGCAGGATGAAGGAGAATCTGCATCCGCAATGGTATCCGGAGGCGCAGGTGATCTGCGCTTGCGGCAATACGTGGACGGTGGGGGCGACGGTGCCCGAGCTGCGGACGGATGTGTGCGCGGCGTGTCACCCGTATTTCACCGGTGAGCAGCGCATTGTGGACACCGAGGGCCAGGTGGACCGCTTTATGCGCCGGCTGCGCGCGCGCGAGGAGGCGATGGCCGAGGCCGAGCGCCGCGCCGCGGCCAGGACGTCGCCGGAGATCGCGATTGCGTCGCTGGATCTGGGGACGCGGCTGGAGAAGCTGCTGAGCGAGGCCGGGCTCGAGACGGTGGGGGACCTGATGGATCTCCTGGAGGAAAAGGGAGACGAGGGGTTGACGGACATCAGGGGCTTTGGGCTGAAGGCGCTGGCCGACACGAAGCGCGGGCTGCGCGCGCGGGGCTTCGTATTGCCGGGAGATGAAGAACCCGGTGAGGAGGCCGAAGCCGCTGCTGGCGCAGCGGGGGGCGAAGCGGCGGAAGCCGCGTAACGACCGATCAGCGAGGCAGGGGTCCATCCCCTGCCTTGTTCGTTTGATACCCTTGAAAGGTGACAGTGTATGGTCCGTGACCCGGTCCCTGGTGCAAACTCCGGCTGGATTGAGGTGGTCTGCGGGAGTATGTTCAGCGGGAAGACGGAGGAGCTGATCCGGCGGCTGCGCCGCGCGGTGATCGCCAAGCAGCGGATTCAGGTGTTCAAGCCGGCGCTGGATACGCGTTACAATCACAAGGCGATCTCGTCGCACAACGGGCTGCAGTTGACGGCGATCCCCGCGGAGGACAGCGCAGCGATCCGGGCGCTGGTCGACCGCGAGGCCGGGGTGATCGCGATCGATGAGGTGCAGTTCTTCGATGAGGGCGTGATCGAGCTCTGTGATGCATTGGCCGAGGCGGGGCACCGGGTGATCTGTGCGGGGCTGGATATGGACTTCCGGGGCGAGCCTTTTGGCCCGATGCCGCAGTTGCTGGCGATCGCGGAGCGGGTGGACAAGCTGCAGGCGATCTGCGTGGTGTGCGGGCAGCCCGCGAGCCGCACGCAGCGGCTGATTGCGGGGCGGCCGGCTTGTTATGAGGATCCGATCGTGCTGGTGGGGGCGAGCGAGGTGTACGAGGCGCGCTGCCGTGCGCATCATGAGGTGCCGCACCGGGGGCGGGACGGCGGACCCGCGGCGCAGGGGGGAAGCGATGGCTGTGCCGGTTCCTGATTCTGTGGACTATGTGCTGCTGGATGAGGCGACGATCGCGCGCCGGGTGCAGGAGATGGCGGGGGAGATCAGCGCGGACTATGCGGGGATCCGCAACGAGGATTTCCTGCTGGTGGGGGTGCTGAAGGGGTCGTTCATTTTCTTGGCCGATCTGGCGCGGCGGCTGACGGTGCCGCACCGGGTGGATTTCATCGCGTTGTCGAGTTATGCCGATCAGGCGGAGACGACGGGGGCGGTGCGGATGATTATGGATACCCGGGCGGATGTGGCGGGACGGCACGTGCTGATCGTTGAGGACATCCTGGACACGGGGTATACGCTGCGGTATTTGTACCGGCTCTTTGAGGCGCGCCAGCCGGCATCGCTGAAGACGGCGGTGTTGCTGACGAAGCCGGACCGCCGCGAGGTGGAGGTGCCGATCCACTATCTGGGGTTCTCGATCCCCGATGTGTGGGTGGTGGGCTATGGGCTGGATTATGCCGACCGGTTCCGCACGCTGCCTTTCATTGGGGCGCTGAAGCGGCGTGTGTACGAGAGGTGAGGCGGCGATGTCGATGCTGGACGATGTGGAACGGGTCTTGATCTCGGAGGCGGAGCTGCAGGCGCGGATTGGGGCGCTGGGGGCGGAGATGAACGCGGTGTACACGGACGCGGATCTGCCGATTATGGTCTGTATCTTGAAGGGGGCGTTTATGTTCCTGGCGGATCTGACCCGGCAGCTGTTGTTCCGCCACGAGCTGGATTTCATGGAGATCTCGAGCTACGGGAAGGGGACGAGCAGCAGCGGGGTGGTGCGGATCCTGCTGGATCTGGCTTCGAGCATTGAGGGCCGCCACGTGGTGATTGTGGAGGATATTGTGGATACGGGGCACACGCTGGACTATATCTTGCGCAACTTCGCCTCGCGGAACCCGGCCAGCGTGCGGGTGGCGACGCTGTTGAACAAGCCGAGCCGGCGCGAGATCGATGTGCCGGTGGACTTCGTGGGGTTCGAGATCCCCAACGCGTTTGTGATGGGCTACGGGCTGGACTACGCCGAGCAGTACCGGAATATCCCTTTCATCGGGGTGTTGAAGCCCGAGGTCTACGACCAAGACCTGTAGGGATGGCGATGGGGAGCCGAGGGGGGAAGCTGGCGGCGGTGCTGTTGTGGGGCGGCGCGGGCCTTGTGGTTCTGGGCCTGATTCTGGGCACCCCGCGCCTGGTTCCTTACGTCGAGACGCTGCTCTACAGCCGGCGCATTCCGACGGCGCCGGTGCTGGTGATCACGCCGACGCAGGAGAGCGCGGCGGCGGTGTTGATGCCCTTTGAGGGTGAGGCGCTGGGCGCGGAGGCTGCCGCCTCGCCGGCGCCGCCGCTCACGCCGACGCCAATGCCTACGCCGGCGCTTACGGAGGCGCCAGGGGCGACGCC
>JAFGNI010000095.1 GCA_016927095.1 Anaerolineae bacterium
CGCCTGTCACTCAACTCGTCTGTTCCGCAGGCTGTGACTCGACCTTCCGAGCATAATCGGATGGGTGAATCAGGACGTCGTAGGATTCAGGTCTTGCCAGATCTTTGGCACTTACAAAGCCCGGACGTCGGTAGGCAGCAATCTCGAAATCGTGGTCCATCTTGATAGCATCGAACGGGCAGAACTCCGCGCAAAACCCACACGACATACAAAGGCTGACGTCCAGGTAATAGGAGACAGGATAGCGGCGCGGGCGCCCGGTCTCAGGCTCCTTGGCCCGCTCGATCCAGATACACTGCACCGGGCAGATCTGCGCACAGATGCCACAGGCCGTGCATCGAAGTTGTGTAGTCTTGGCATCGATGACAAAGAAGGGTAGATTGCGGTAGTTCTCCGGAAGCTCGCGCCGTTCACTGGGATACTGAATCGTAAACACACCTCGCGAGGACGCAGCCTGCCCGTCCGACGATCCTGCGGCCCTTGCCCCACCCACCCAACCCCGAATATCCTCGACGTAGGTCATCAGGAAGTGGTACAGCGTCATCGCCAAGGTCTTGATGATGCCCCAGCCGTACATCAGCGATCAACCTCCCCCATCGTCAGATCGATGCTGCCCAGGATCGCGACGACGTCCGCGATCTTGACACCACGGGTCAGGGCGCTCAACGGCGTCAGATTGAGCAACGAGGTTGCACGGATGTGATAGCGGTAAGGATTGGCACTGCCATCGGACACGAGGTAGAAGCCCAGCTCTCCCTTCGGTGCCTCGATGCGGGCGTAGGTCTCGCCCGGCGGGATAAGCATCCTCGGAGAGAGCCGGTGCGACTGAATTGGCCCCTCAGGAATCGCATCCAACGCCTGTTCGAGAACTCGGAGGCTCTGCCACACCTCATCGAAGCGCAGCGCAACGCGATCAAAGGCGTCGCCGTGCTCGCGGGTGACAACATCAAACGAGAAGCGATCGTAAATACCGTAGGGTTCAGCACGCCTGATGTCATAGGCCACGCCACACGCGCGTAACACTGGCCCGCTCACGCCACTGGCGATCGCATCGTGTGCCGACAACACCCCAACATCCACACTCCGTACCCGCACGATTTCATTATCGAGCAGGAACGCCTGCATCTGCTTTACCTTCTTGGGAAGGCGCTCGCACACCAGGACGCGGGCCTGGTCGATCCAGCCCTCAGGCAGATCGCGGGCAACGCCACCCGGTCGCATGTAGTTGAACATCATCCGCCCACCCGCAGCGGCCTCAAAGAGGTCGAGCACCAACTCACGCTCCTCCAGTGCATAGAGCGAGCCGGTGAAATACATCCCGATCTCATTGCTGAAGAAACCCGCCGCCAGCACGTGGTTGACGACCCGGGACAACTCCGACATGATGATCCGGATGTACTCGGCCCGCTCCGGCACATCCCAGCCCAGCAGCTTCTCCATCGCCAGGCAATAGGCCAGGTTGTTGGTCATCCCATTGATGTAATCCAGGCGATCGGTGTAAGGGATGTTCTGGAGCCAGGTGTTGCGCTCACCAATCTTCTCGTGACAGCGATGAAGATACCCGAAGACAGGCTCCAGATGCCGCACAGTCTCACCGTCCAGCCTGACCGCCATCCGGAAGACGCCGTGCGTGCTTGGGTGGTGTGGACCCATGTTGAGGATCATCTCCTCAGTCTTGAGGGGTTTGTCGGTGTCGCGGTCAGCGGATAGCATACGGGCATAGAGGAGATCGTCAGCCTCACTGAAGTCCTCGTCCACGCGCAGATCATTCGTGGAGAACTCCTGGCTGTACCGAACGTTATTGTGGTACGGCGTCCGCTCCTCGGCGTATAGTGGACTGCCCCCCTCAGGGAATCGACTACGAAACGGCTTATGGTCCTCCTCGTAATAGGCCTCCCGCCAATCCTTGCGCAACGGGTAGCCATCAAATCCCTCCCACATCAGCAGACGGCGCAGGTCAGGGTGGCCCTCAAAGCGCACACCAAACATATCCCAAACCTCGCGCTCCTGCAGGTTCGCGGACGTGAACTCCGGTGTCACCGAGGGGAGGATAGCGCCTTCACGGGTCGTGTGCACGTGCAACACCACGTAGCTTCCACCCTCAAGCCGGAACAGATGGTACACCACGTCGATGTGCGGCGGAAGCTCGCCCACGGCGTCCGGATAGTCGACCGCAGTCAAGCTGGAGAGCATCACGTATCCCAGCTCATCTCTGAGACAGCGAAGGACGGGGACCAGATGTCGGGAATGGACCAGGACGCCTTCATATCGCGGGCGATTCTGCAGGATCGACCGCGACACCGACCTCGTCATCCGATGTTCGCCGCCCTGTGGGAAGCCCCCGCCATCACCACGCTCAGGTGGCTGAGCCGGATGTAGGGCCCCTGGGAAGCGCACCTGCAGCGTCTCCCAGACGTCCACGGGCATGTCGTTGATCGTGTCGTCCATACCTAACGGTCCTGCTCAGAGGGCCCGGCAAGCCCCTCCAGATCTCGCCAATTCACGAGGTCAGGACCCAAGGTTGGTTCCGGAATGCCCTTGTCCTCACCCGTCTGGAAGGCCCGGATGTCCCGAATCGACTCATGGTCGAAGCGTGCGTGCAACGTGAGGATGCCGTGTATCAGCGCCTCAGGCCGCGGCGGGCATCCGGGAATGTACACATCCACAGGGATCAGGCGGTCGACGCCGGAGACAACGTTGTATCCTTCTTTGAACGGACCGCCGGAGATGGCACATGCTCCCATCGCGATCACATACTTGGGCTCCGCCATCTGGTTATATAGACGCACGAGGAGTGGCGCCATCTTCTTGGTCACCGTGCCGTTGACGATCAGCAGGTCGGCCTGCCGGGGACTCGCGCGCATGATCTCCATCCCGAAGCGCGCCGTATCATACCGCGATGCCGCCGTCGAAATCATCTCAAAGGCACAGCAAGCCAACCCGAAAAGCATCGGCCAGAGCGAGCGCTTCCGGGCCCATGCGTAGACTTGATCGAGCGTGGTGAGGTTGACCGAGGATTGAAGCTCGAGCGGAACCTCGGGCAACCGACTGACCGCGTCCGTTTGGGACTGCCTCACCACAGAATGACCTCCTCGGGACAAGCTTAAAAGCCAAGGGGCGAGACTGCTCTCGCCCCTCCGATGGGGAAGGCGGGACTTGAACCCGCACGCCTCGCGGCACATGATCCTAAGTCATGCTCGTCTGCCTATTCCGACACTTCCCCCTCA
>JAFGNI010000607.1 GCA_016927095.1 Anaerolineae bacterium
ACCTCCTCCGGATTGACCTTATGGAGCAGCGCGGCTGCCACCCGCTCCAATCCTTGACTTTCGGCCAAGTGCTGGCGCGTCTCGGCATAGAGACGGGCATTATCGACAGCCAGGGCCACCGAGTTCGCGATGCCCCGGACCAACTCGATCTCATCGGGCGTGAACTGGCGATAGTGGCTTGAGGTACTGAGTACCGCTATTCCCAATACCTTGGCGCTTACCCGGATCGGCACGGCCAGCACGGACTTGATATGCCAGTCCTGGGCCAACGCCTCACTGATCCGGGGATCTGCCGCCGCATCGTACCAGACTGCCGGTGACTGCTTGGATAGGGCCTCACCCATCAGGGACTTGACCACCGTATCCGGCAGATGCTGCTCCGGTCGGCCCGCATAGCCTTCCTCGGTTTCCGGCCCGCGGAGCACGCGCAGCACGAAGACGCCGCGCTCCGGATCCAGCAGGTGGATGCTGCAGTACGGCACATCCACGGCAGCGACCAAGGCGTCGGCGACCCTCTCCAGCACCTGATCCGGTTCCAGTGCGCTGGTGGCTGTCTGGGCGGCGTGCAACATCAGGGCGATGTGCTGTTGTGCCTTGATCAGGTCCGCGTTGAAGGTCTCAGAGGTGCCCAGAAGCTGTTTGTGTTCCCAGCCCAACGTGGCCAGCATCTGGGCCAGTTGGGTCTGTGCCCTCATAACCAACTCGAGCCGCTCTGCCGAAATGATAGGCACTTGCCGGAGCGCCTCTAGGTAAGCATCGACATCAACGCCCTGCGTTTTCGCTTGTCGGCGGAAGAACGCTTCGTCGGGCGGCGTGTGCAGGAATTGGCCTGTGAACAGGGTCGCCACGTGTTCGCCTTTCACCATCACCGGCATGGCAGCGTTCATCAGGCCCTGCGGGCATCGGTGTGTCGCGACAGTTCCCTCTTGCAGACGGCTGGTGAGATGGGCATCGCTATGCGGACATCGCCCCTCTGCTTCGGGCGGCAGGTCGTGAAAGCGGGTACAGAGGTCCTGCCAACCGACGGCGCATAGCACGTTGCGCTCCGCATCCAGCAGCGCAGTAGCAACGCCGGCGACACTATGCCACGACTGCATCATCTGCTGAAAACCCGGCAGGTCCACCAACTCTGCAAAACGATACTGCATCGGCCACTCCTTCCGCTCATGCCCACCACGCGAAAGGCGACGCCTGTGGCGCCGATCAGCGTGGCAGGCCCCACAGCCCTCATTATATACCAGAGATGGCGCGCGTCTCTCAACGCTGCGTGTAGTTTCGTCTCCACGCCCTGTGGAGGGCGGGTCTGTCCGAGTCAGCCGGCGTGGAGCCGGAAATCCACGCGGTGGTGATGCTGGACTGCGAGTGAAGATGTATGCTTCATGTACGCAATAGATGAAAGGCCGGGACTCCGGCCTGGTCACGCATGGGACCTACGTTCAGGCGACGTACCGGTTAGATGTGTCACCGCCGTTGTCAGCAAGGCGTTACGCTGAACGGAGATCGGCGATCTTGGTCAAGAAGGATTCCCTAGTTGAGGAGGCAGAGTGATGGAAGACAGAACGAATACGCGTAAGACAGGCCAGGCCCGGGGTAAGCTGATGCGACTGGAGCAGGATCTGCGCAGGACCAAGGGGAACCTCACCGGGGCGACCCGCAACCGCATTGTCGGCGGCGTGATGCTGCTCATCGGCGTGCTGGCCCTGATCGGGTCTCTGACAGGAGACAGTGGGTTTCTCGCCTTCGTCGCAGCTGTCGCTTTGTTGGGCGGCGCTATCGTGTTCATCAGGGCGCAGATCAGAACGGGCGACGCGCGCCGTTCCATCGATACCATGACGGACGACGTGACCGGCGCACGTGCCAACTTGACGGAGCTCGAAGCACAATCGCCGCCAAAAGAGTAGCCCGCCGCACGGCGCGGATGACAGGCTAGAAGAGGCATGATGCTCGATTCACCTCCGCCACCCTACGACTGGACATTTCGGCGGGTCGTATGGGCGACGCTCGTCGTTGCGTCTGTGGCCCTTGGCTTCTGGCTGCTCTACCGGTTCAGGCAAGCTGTTTTTGTCCTGTTTGTCGGCATTCTGATGGGCACGGTGATCAGACCGGTTGTGGCCTGGTTGCACCGGCGTGGACTTCCCCGGATAGCGGGGGGCATTCTGACCTATGTCCTGCTGCTCGGTCTGCTTGCCGGCTTCTTGCTGTTACTGTTTCCGGTGATTGTGCAGCAAGGCACGATGATTGCGGTCGCAGTGCCGGGCTACTATCAAAGCCTGCGCGAGCGGATGATGACCTATTCCCATCCGTTGATGGTACGCCTGAGTGAGTTTCTTCCTGAGACACTCCCTAGTTTGGGGTTGGTGCGGCAAACGGGGGCGGAGATGATCGCTTCCGCAGAGCAGGCGCTGGGTCATGTGAACTCGGCTGCCAAGATCGGTTTCCTCGCCCTCGTCATTCTGATCCTGACCTTTGCTTGGACGCTCGATGGACCGCATATCATCGGCTCGTTGCTGACACTGCTTCCAAGAGCCCGGCGCAAGGGCACGAGCGAGCTGATCGCGGCCATGGAAACCAAGGTTGGCGCCTATATCGCCGGACAAAGCGTCCTCTGCCTGATTGTGGGCGCCCTGGCGCTGGCGGCCTATCTGCTCATCGGCTTGCCCAATGCCCTGGTCCTGGCTCTCGTGGCGGGCATCTTGGAGGCCGTACCTATGGTCGGGCCGCTCCTGGGCGCTATTCCTGCGGCGCTGGTGGGTCTGTCCGTCGCGCCGGCCAAGTTGGTCTGGGTCATCGTCGCCACCATTGCTATTCAGCAGCTTGAAGGCAGCCTGTTAGTCCCGCGCGTCATGCGGAAGGCGGTCGGCGTCAACCCATTCGTTTCTCTGCTGGCGCTCTTTGCTTTTGGTTCCTTGTTTGGTGTTGCCGGCGCGCTGATGGCGATTCCCTTGGCGGCCATCATTCAACTCCTGCTCAATCGCTTCGTCTTTGAGCGGGAAGCCGCGGAGACCGAAAGCACAGCGGGCCGCGGCTACGCCGCCCGGTTGCGCTATGAGGCGCAAGACCTGATTCGGGACTTGCGGAGACAGGCGAGGCTCAAGAAAGGCGGCTCGGATCTCAGAGTCGAGCAGACCGAGCAGATCATGGATGAGATTGAAGCCTTGGCCACCGAGGTCGATG
>JAFGNI010000096.1 GCA_016927095.1 Anaerolineae bacterium
ACCACGGTGGCCACGCGCGAGTCCAGGGGCGCCATCGCTGCCTCAAAGGGTGCCGACGACACCATGTACAGGCGCGCCGGGGTGCGGTGGGGTGCGAGGACTTGGCGCGCCATCGCGACGACCTTCGATTTGCGGATCTGCTCCTTGCCGCGAAGCAGATGGAAGTGCAGGAAGTCCACCGCACAGCCGCGCTTCATCATCAGGTGCGCCGCGACGGGTGAGTCGATGCCACCGGAGAAGAGGACCAGCACGCGTCCACTAGAGCCGACAGGCAGACCGCCTGGGCCGGCGATGCGGCGGGCGAAGAGGTAGGCTTCGTCCTCATAGATCTGGATCGAGAGGGTCATGTCGGGGTTGCTCAGATCCACGGGAGCGTGGGTCATGTCCTGCACCTCACCGCCGACGCGGCGGTCGATCTCCGGCGAGGTCAGGGGGAATTGCTTGTTGCCGCGGGTCGTGCGCACACGGAAGCTCGTCTCCGGCGTGATCGTGCCCGCCGCCAGGGCGACCGCGGCCTCGGTGATCGCAGCCATATCCAGAGGCGTCACGGTCACGGGGGCGAAGTAGACGATGCCGGGAATGTGGCTGAGGCGTCGTTCGACCTCCGCATAGAGCCCCTCGTCGGGTATGGACACCTTGATATAGCTGTGAAATCGCTGGACGGTGGGGCCTGGCAGATCGCCCAGGGCCGTACGTATGTTGCCGACCAGGCGGCGCTCGAAGTGGATGCGGTTGTGTCCCTTGAGCCCCACTTCGCCGTAGTGCACAACGTATTGTCTTGGCATGCAAATCATGATAACACATGGGTAATGTCAGGAAAGGCACCGGCGATATGGCTAGCGCCGCCGGACCTTCCGGGAAGGTAGAGCGCGGTCTTAGCCAAGACCGTCACGCGACGATGTAGCTGTCTAGGTCGACAAGGCGCGACGCACCTTCCCGGAAGGTAACTTCACGTCTGAGGGCGATGAGGGGTATAGAATGAAGGTCATCATTCCGGAGTTCGTGTTGTCCGTGTTGGCCTCCCCCACCTGCGATCTTGTGAGCGGCAGGGAGGAATTCAATGCGTGCGATCTCGTCGTGATCGACAACCAGGGACATCTTGATGGTGATCTCGAGGGGACGGAGGTCGTCATGCTGCCGTGGGGACTGCCGCAGGAGACGGTTGAGCGAGTCCTGGGCTTGCCCTCCGTGCGGTGGGTGCAGACGATGACGGCGGGCATCGACCATGCCCTGCGCGCGCTACCGCCCGGTCGGGAGGTCGTCATCACGAATGCCAGCGGCGTCTTTGATGTGCCGATCGCCGAGATGGTCTTGACCTACATCCTGACGATGGCGAAACGGATTCCTGAGTTCCTGGCGCAGCAGCGCGAGAAGAACTGGCATCTCCTGCGGCTCAGGGAGGTCGCCGGCTTGACCGTCGGTATCGTTGGGTTGGGCGGCATCGGTGGTGAGATCGCTGCGCGCTGCCAGGCCCTGGGTATGACCGTGGTTGCCACGCGGCGGCATCCCGAGCGCGGCGGTCGTGGCGTGGACAGGGTGCTCGGTTCGGACCAGCTGTACGAGCTCCTGGCGATGGCCGACTATGTCGTCGTCGCGACGCCCTTGACTGAGGAGACCCGCGGCCTGATTGATGCCGAGGCACTGCGGCAGATGCGGCCCGATGCCGTGTTGATCAACATCGCGCGCGGCGCCATCGTCGACGAGGCTGCGCTGGTCGCAGCGCTTCAGGAGGGCATCATTGGCGGTGCGGCGCTCGATGTCTTCGAGCAGGAACCACTGCCGCCATCGTCGCCATTCTGGGGCATGCCCAACGTGCTGGTGACGCCCCACAACAGCTGGAGCACCCCCCAGCTGCGAACCCGGGAGGCCGCGCTCTTCCTGGACAACCTGGCGCGCTATGTGCATGGGCAGCCGCTGCGCAACGTTGTGGACCAGGATCGCGGATACTGATTAGGATGCGGACGCGATGAAGGTCGGCCTGGACCTGCGGCTGCACGCTTATGCGCCCGGGGGGATCTCCCGCTATGCGCGGCGTCTGGCACAGGCGCTGGCGACGTTGATGCCGGCGGATCAACTGACCCTGCTCTCCCATCGCAAAGAGAGCGACCCGTTGGTTGTGCCCGGTGCGCGCACGAGGCGCGTGTGGACGCCGCCACACCATCCGCTGGAACGCTGGGCATTGGGGGCCGAGATCCTGCCGTTGGGGCTGGATATCCTGCACAGCACCGACTTCATCCCGCCGGCATGGGGCGCGCGACGATTGGTGGTGACGATTCACGATCTGAATTTCCTCCACTACCCGGACTACCTCACGGTCGAAGCGCGGCGGTTCTACAACGAGCAGATCCGCTGGGCCGTGGCAAGAGCGGACGCGATCCTCGTCGACTCCTATGCCACGCAGCGAGACCTGACTGAATTGCTAGAGGTGCCGCCGGAGAGGGTCACTGTGGCGCATCTGGCGGCAAGCGAGCGCTTTCGCCCCTTGCCGGAAAGCGTGGTGGCAGAAGCCCTGGCGCGGTATGCCCTGGCGGCAGGCTACGTGCTCTTCGTCGGCGTCTGGGAGCCGCGCAAGAACCTGCCCGGCCTGCTCGAGGCGTACGCGATGCTGCGGGCGGATGGCCTGACCCCTTCCTTGGTGATCGTGGGGCGTCCAGGCTGGCTCTACGGTGACATCTACACGCGAATCCAGGCGTTGAACCTGGCGCCCTACGTCCGCTTCATCGAGAACCCCGACCTCGATGACCTGGTGGCACTCTACAATGGAGCAGCGGTGTTGGTGATCCCCTCCTTCTACGAGGGGTTCGGCTTTCCGGCGTTGGAGGCGATGCAGTGCGGGACGCCGGTGGTGGCGGCGGATCGGGCCAGCCTGCCGGAGGTCGTCGGTGAGGCCGGCTTGCTGGTAGATCCTGACGATCCGGCGACGATTGCGGAGGCCCTACGCCGTCTGTTGGAAAGCCCGGATCTGCGGGCTCGCTGTCGTGAGGCCGGCTTCCTGCAGGCGCGGACCTTCAGTTGGCGCGCGACGGCTGAGAAGACGCTGGAGGCGTATCGTCAGGCGCTGGGCACCTAGTGCGCCCTGCCTGCCAAGCCGTGGCGTGTAACGGCCCGTGGGGCGCACTGCTCAAATGGCGATATTCGTGCCAACTGACCCACTAGGCCGGAGGCTCAACCAAGGGAAACTCGGCTAAGGGGGTGTACTCCGCGCCACTGGGGCGGAGCACGCTCTGGAAGAAGATCAGCTTCTTGACGGGGACGGTCCCCAGCTTGTCCACGTCTGCTGCTCCGATGACCTCGCCGATCGTCCGGGCTTCTGCATAGCTGGCGCGACGCTGCACGCGACCCAGCGTCAGATGCGGTGAAAATCGCCGCTTCTCTCGCTCGAATCCCAGTCGCCCCATGGCCTCGTTGACGGCTTCGTGCAACAGGGCCAACCAGGACGTCGTATCCTGCACGCCAACCCAGATCACGCGCGGGCGCTGCTCATTGGGGAAGGCCCCCAGCCCCGCGGCTTCGAACTCGAAGACCGGTACGTTGCGGGCCACCACCCGCAGCGCAGCCTTAACCGGATCGACACGATCGAGGAGGATATCCCCCAGGAAGTGAAGGGTCAGGTGGATATGGTCGGCCTGGACCCACCGGACGGCACCCTTGGGGCAGTCGCGCTTGAGGTGCTGCTGTAGGGCATCTATAGCTTCGACAACGGCTGTGGAGAGGGGAACTGCG
>JAFGNI010000608.1 GCA_016927095.1 Anaerolineae bacterium
GAATCGTGGCTGTTGGCGGAGACGAGCAGTTTGATCCCATCCTCGTCATTGGTAGCCATACCCAGGACTCCGCGGCCACCACGGTTCTGCGCCTTATACACGGTCCAGGGGACGCGTTTGATGTAGCCGCGCTGCGTGACCGAGATGAGAACATCTTCCTTGGCGACCAGATCCTCGTCATCGAAGGAGCCGTCGGCGTAAGGGAGGATCTCGGTGCGTCTGGGATCCGCGTAGCGCTCGCGCAACTCCGCAAGATCCTGGCGGATGACATGGCGCTGCTGCTGAGGTGACGCTAGAAGTCCCTCAAGATAGGCAATCGTCCTGAGCAACTCTGCGTATTCGTCCTCCAGTTTTTGTCGTTCCAGGCCGGTCAGGCGGCGTAGCTGCATATCGAGGATGGCCTGAGCCTGAACCTCCGTGAGGCCGAAGCGCTCTATGAGCCGGGTCCGCGCCGTGTCGACGTCGGGAGACTCTCGAATGGTCTGAATCACGGCATCGAGGTGGTCGAGGGCGATGAGGAGGCCCTGAACGATATGTGCGCGCTCCTGCGCCTTGGTCAGGTCGAACTGCGTGCGACGGATCAGAACCTCGACGCGGTGATCGAGAAAGATCTGGAGCATCCGCTTGAGGGGTAGCACCCGGGGCACGCCATCGACGAGGGCGAGCAGTTGGATGCCGAAGGTGGTCTGCAGAGGTGTGTGCTTGTAGAGTCGGTTGAGGGCCTTCTGGGGCTGCGTGCCACGCTTGAGCTCGATCACGATGCTCATACCGCGTTTGTCCGACTCATCGCGCAAGTCGCTAATCTCGTCCAGTCTGCCCTCGCGCACCAATCTGGCGATGCGCTCGAGCAGAGTCGTCTTGTTCAGCTGATAGGGAATCTCAGTGATCACGATGCGGAAGCGGCTGCCATGCATCTCCTCGATTTCAGCCACGGCACGGACAATGGCCTTACCACGTCCTGTGGCAAAGGCGCTGATAATGGATGCGGTGCCCAGAATCTGGCCCCCGGTGGGGAAGTCGGGGCCCTTGACCAGATCCATGAGCTCCTCGACGCTGATCTCATCGCGGCGCTCCCAGTTGTCCAGGATAAGTGTGAGGCCGTCAACGATCTCCCCGAGGTTGTGCGGGGGGATACTGGTGGCCATTCCCACGGCGATTCCCGAAGAGCCGTTGATCAGTAGGTTGGGGAGACGGACGGGTAGGACGGTAGGCTCCTGTAGACTACCGTCGAAGTTGTCGGACCAGTCGACGGTATCCTTCTCAATGTCGCTGAGCAGCTCCATGGCGATAGGGGCCAGGCGAGCCTCCGTATACCGCATCGCGGCAGGCGAGTCCCCATCGATGGAGCCGAAGTTGCCCTGGCCATCGACCAGCATGTAGCGCATCGAGAAGTCCTGGGCGAGGCGCGCCATGGCCTCGTAGACGGCACTGTCGCCATGGGGATGGTATTTGCCCAGGACCTCGCCCACGATACGAGCGGATTTCTTATGCGCGCTGTTGGGCCGCAGCCCCATATCGTGCATAGCATAGAGTATGCGGCGCTGGACGGGCTTCATGCCATCGCGCGCATCGGGCAGGGCGCGCGCAGCGATGACGCTCATGGCATAGTCAAGATACGCGGTTCGCATCTCTTTCTGGATCGATACCTGCAGCACGTTGCCGATGCTGGCATCAGCACCGGTGCCGCTTGCATCGGTGAGGGAAAACTCTGTGTTAGGGAGATCGGTTTCCAAGAACCTCAAACCTTTCGATCATCAATAGGGTGCGTCCAGACGCCATGAGCGCGGCGACCATGCCGGCCTCAGCACTTATAAGGAAACGATCGGGGTTTCCGAACCGCCATTATACCCCAAAGCTAGCGGATCTCCAGCGCATCGATGGAGAACTCGCCTGCCACCCACGTGAGTGTTGTGCGGTGAAGGCGCGAGGTAAGAGCTCCGTCGAGACGAACTGTTTCGCCGGTCAGTGGTACGGTACGACTTCCACCGTCATCGACTGTGATGCGGATGACACCCTCGGTCGGGCCGGGGATGAGGCGCAGCACCCGCCCCTCCCAGACAAGGATGACCTCGGCGGACGGATCCGTTGTGCGGACGTAGGTGCTGAGGTCGGCTTCAGAGTCCGGCACGTTCTCCCAGCGGCCGTCGTAGCTCAGTTGCCACGCGGATTCCTGATGCACGCCACGGTAAAGGGTTGGTTCCAGGCTGTTGAGATAGCCAGCTAGCGCATCGTAGACCGGCAGTGGTGTGAAATCGGGCTCGACGAGGCGGAAGTAGTAGGACGGATCCCGCTGATCGGCATCGGTGGCCTTCTTGAAGAACCAGACGCTGGTTACACCAACCCAGGGCCACTCCCGCTGGATGCGTTCAAAGGCGAGCGGCGCCCAACGTGCCTGTTGCTCGAGCGTCACCCGACCATAGCGTTCGTCGATCCCTTCGGGCGCGGCATTGCTGTTCATCTCGCTGATCCAGATCGGCTTGGCGGCATCGCCGTTCGCTACCATCACGTCGCGCAGCCAGACAGGGCGCGAGAAGTTGATCTCACGCTGGGACAGGCGCCGGTCGGTGGGACCCGACCAAAGCATATAGTCGTTGACTGCCATGATGTCAAAGCAATCACGTGCACCTGCAGCGTACATGCGCTGGAGGAAGACCGTGTCCATCAGGTTGTTACCTTCGTAGGCGGTGTTCCACGTACCCAGCTCCATCGTCTGTGCCATTGCACCACTGATGACTATGGCCGTGGGGTCAACAGCCTTGATACGTTGGTATGTCTGGCAGAGGAGATCGGTATAGGCTTCGGGACTCACGGGCTGATTGCCCCATTCGGGATACACATTGGGCTCGTTCCAGATCTGGTAGTAGCGGATGCGGCCCTGATAGCGCTCTACGACGGCGCCGGCGAAGTCCACGAAGTCGGTGATGTGGTCTGGGGGACCAAAGGCGCCGCGGTCGGTGCCGTCGTGCCGGCTCCAGGCAGGAGGTGCGCCCA
>JAFGNI010000609.1 GCA_016927095.1 Anaerolineae bacterium
CTCATAACGCGAGTCGGCGGCAGACAGCCGACATCGGAACTATGTCTACCACTGCCGCACCCCGCGAGCCACGCACCCCACCTTTCCCGGAGATCGGCACGGCTCGCGGGCGCACTCATACCCCCCATGGCTCGGGCGCGGGCTGCTGCGTGAAGCGTCCGGGCCAGCTATCCCACACGCTAGGAGGTGCCCATGAGACCCTAGCGGTGTTGCCAGTCGGGCCGCGTACAACTGAAGCACGTTCTCAGCGCGAGGGACACGTTACATCGTGCGCTGGTGGAACGGTAGATGGCACAACGCAAAATCCAACAATCGAGCAGTTCTCGTCCGTAGCACCTGCGGCCCGACGCGAGTTCACCCCGGCTGGGGGCGGACTTCCCCCCTCTACGTCTCCGGCCGGGGTTTCTGTTGTGAAGGAGTGGTGAAGATGGCAGATGCCCTGACTAACCGACTCCGTCGAGAGATACGAGACCACATGGATCAGCAGGAGCGCGCAGAGCGGCAGGCGCGCGAGCGTGACGAAGCGCGGCCGACCTTGCGCAGCGTCGCGTTCGGGTTCGTGCTTCTCATAGTGCTTGCGCTGGGTCTAGCGACGTTCGGACAGATTCTCTTCCGACTATCCGAGATCAGCGCAAAAGGATGGCCGTAATGACGATGGCTGGAGCGGAGGCTAGCCGGAAAGGAGAGTCACATGAACCTTGCAGTAACGGCATCAGCCCCGCGGACGCGATACAAAAGACAGAACGGTCGCAGCTTACTGACAGGAGCAGAAGCAGTCGTCCAGCTAGGCGCGATGGCGCACACGCTGAGGCGATGGACGCGGGAAGTTGAGGAGCTTCGCGATCAGCTAGCGGAGCAGCAGGAACGAGAGGAAAGGAGGTTCCGAGGAGATGAGGACTGAGAAACGCGAAACCACCCCGGCCCGGCGAGGACATGGGGTGGAATCACAGGCGGCAGTTTCCTGCCACGCGCACTGTACCACGGCGCCGGGGGACTGTCAACAGGATTGGAGGCGGATCCCATGTCTATGATTGGATTCCAGAGTCTGGAGCCTGGTCTCTATCAGGTGGCGACGCCCGCGGAGATGCAGGTGATCACCGCCAAGGTGACGCTGCGCGAAGACGACCACTTCTGGACCGAGAGCAAACGAAAGAAGCAGGGCGGCGAGTGGATCAGCATACCCACGAACTGTCACACATCCACGACCGGCCTGCTCGTGCAGTCTGCTGCGATCGGCGCCCATGTCCATTCCAAGGTCGTCGAACTCGACCGAAACCGCGTACGGGTCGTCGCTCGCGGCTACTGGCTCCGGCAGGATGGCCTGCTGGAGGTCGTCGAGAAGTCGAAGGAATACGACCTGAACGCGGAGTTGTTCAAGGCCGCGCTGAAGGAGGCCCGTTCCAAGGGCGCTCCGAGCCAAGAACAGACCACCGCGCTTGTCAAGGTGGCTACCGAGGAGACGGCCCTTGCCCTCGTCAACACGCTGCCCGTGCTCACCAAGGCGAAGGTCATGGAAGCGCGCATGGAGGTGCAGACGCACCGCGAGGCCCTCTGTCGCACGAAGGCCGAGAACATGTGCCACCGCTACTTCATCGCCCAGGCGGGAGGCGTGCTGAAGCAAAAGCCTGGGTTCGGCTCGATCACCATTGAGCTGCAGCGCCCGATGCTGGCTAAGAAGCTCGATGGCGCGGCGGTGCAGGAGGCGACTGAGTCGCTGTTCGGAGGCCCGGCACCTACCACGACACCGGTACAGATACCAGAAGAGCCAGAAGGTGAAGAGCAGCAGATCATCGACGCGGAGGTCACCGACAAGACCGAGACAGAGGCGGCGGCAGAATCCGGCGAGGACACGGACACTGAGACGGTCGATGGAGAGGACGAGGGCGTTTGGGGAGAGGAGCCTGACGGTGCAGAGAGTGCCGAAGATGATCCCCCTACCACCTGCCAGGCCGACGGCTGCCAGAATCCACTGAGCCAGAAGGTCATCGACTGGTGCCAGAGTCACGCCGAGGAGTTCGGCGGCTTGCTGCTCTGCTTTGACTGCCAGCAGAAGATGAAGAAGGGGCAGAAGGCTGGTGCGAAGGCGGGTGCATAATGGGTAGACCATTCGACTGGGCAACTCTCCGCGAGGACTATGAGCGGCTCGGTAGCGCCATGGCTGTGGCGGCCGAGTATGGGTGCGACTACTCCGGCGTAGTCAAGGCCCTAAAGCGCAAACGCATTCCTATCAGGCCCCGGTACCCGTATAACTGGGACAACCTTGAACGCGATGTAAGGCGCCTCGGAAGTGTGCGCGCTGTGGCTAGAGCTTACGGCTGCGCCTCATCTAGTGCTGATGCGCAGGCGAGAAAGCGCGGCATATCCATTGTTCCAGCGCTCGAGAAGACCGGCGGCAAGGCCGGTAGAGGGCGCCAGGCAGAGCTACTGGCGCTGAAGATCCTGCCTGGCGCCGTGGACCTCAACGCAGTTCAGCTTCATTCTCCGTATGACCTCCACTACCAGGGCAATAGAGTCGATGTGAAGAGTTCTCGACTCATGTGCGGTGACGGTAATCGAGGCTGGCGATTCGGCTTCAATGGGAAGAAGAATCGCGTGGATGCTGTGCTGTGTCTATGCCTGGATGCGCAGGGCAGTCGTGTCCTGGACTGCTATCTCGTTCCGACGTCTGCGATTCGGGCGGGATCTCTGCGAATCCCACAATCTGGCGCGGGGCGACTCGCTGTCTATCGGAGAGACGTACCCAAGGAGGTGGCAAATGCTGATCTGTCATACGAGTGATTGGCACTTAGCCGCGTCTGGCTCAAAGCGAGCTCCGAGCGGGAGAAACGCGAGGCTCGAAGACCGTTGCCGCTGCGCGCGCTTCGTCGTGGAAGACGCGGTGAAGCGCGGCGCGGACTTGATCGTGCACTGCGGCGACGTATTCGACCGCTGGCACGTGACGCCGACCGAGGTGCGGCTGGCGAAGCAGGCCTTCGTGCCGGCACTCGACGCGAAGATCCCGGTGGTGATCGTCAAGGGCAACCATGACGACGTCCGTTCGCCCACCGAGTTCAACGCGCTCGACCATCTGCGGGAGATGGTGGGCGTGACGGTGGTCGATCAGCCCTGCTTGCTAGACGTGTGGGAGGGCAGTCACCGGACGATGGTAACACCTTCGCCGGAGAAACGCCCGGAGGTAGACAGCACGATGGTGCAATTGGCCTGCCTCCCCTACCCACAGCCCAACCTACTGCTGCGCGACGAGGACACGCGCCAGCTCTCCCCCGGCGAGCGTAACCTGCTGATCCGAGAGAAGATGATGGAAGTGGCGCGGGGATTGGCCGCGGACAGGCGGGAGGGAGTGCCGAGGCTACTGCTCGGGCACTTCTCCGTGGACATGGCGGAGGCGGGGCAGCAGAACCGCTTGATGGCGTTGGGGGGCGAATTCACGCTGAATGTGCATGAGCTCGCGGCACTCGGATTCGAAGCGGTGTTGCTCGGACACATCCACAAGGGGCAGACATTCCCGAAGATGCCCGTCGTGTACAGCGGTTCGCCCGAGGCCTGCTCGTTCGGAGAAGAAGGCGAACCGAAGTATTACCTACTCGTCTCTCCACATGAGGACGATGAGCACAAAGGCTACTGGAATATCGGCTTTGAGATGGTGGCGACCCCCTACCGTCCACTCGTCACCCTCGACCCTCTCCAGGACTTCACGGACGAGGGCGAACTCACGGCCGAAGCGCCGGTGGTCGAGCACGCCATTGTGCGCGTCGAGCTGCCGGCCGGCTCTCCACTGGACCTGAACGCGGTGCGGCGGGAGGTCGAAGCCTGTGGCGCGTTCGAGGTGCGCGTAACGAAGGCCCGCGCCGAGACGGAACGACGGGTGCGCGAGTCAGACGTGAGCCACGGACAGGCACTTCCTGAGCAGATCAATGCCTGGCTGGAGTTCCATCCAGACTACCAGCCGCACGCCGACGCGCTGATTGCTGAGGCCGTGAAGTTGGAGGAGGCGGTGGCGGAAGGGGGTGCAGCATGATGTTCCTTTGCCGCCGGAACGGACAAGGGTGTCAACTGGTCGATGATGACCACCCGATCGCCAAGGCCTTCGAGGCCATGATGGCTGAGCGCGAGAGGCGCGAGGGAGAACGCATCGATCTGCTATCTCCCGCGCAGCGTAAGTTCGCGGAGGGGTTGACTACCGCCTTACACCGCCGACGGTACCGCGATGGGCAGATGCCGCCTCACCACGCGTCTCGTCCCAGGCAGGTAGCCATAGAAGCGGTGTACGTGCTCGACTATCTGTGCTCCGAAGAGTGCCAGGCCGCTATTGAGGCGATGGGCGCGGAGCAGGAAAGGGGTGGCGCATGAAACCCCTATCCCTCAAGCTCTCAAATTTCCAGAGCCACCGTGACACTGTGCTTGACCTCTCAAGCATCGACTGTGCGGTGCTGTCTGGCCCTAACGGGGCGGGGAAGAGTTCACTTTTGGACGCCATGCTCTTCGCCCTGTTCGGCGAGACGCGCGGCGGGAATCTCGACTCGGTGATTACCCACGGCGAAGAGGTGGCGCGAGTCGAGTTCGAGTTCTCTATGAACGGTAGTCGCTACCTCGTCAGCCGCCAGCGCTCACGCAAAGGCGCTGGCACGACAACACTGACCTTCCAGTGCGACGGACAATTACTGGACGGGAAGACCGCCACTGAGACGCAGCGGAGAATCGAGGAAGTCACCGGACTGACAGCCGACCTCCTACGGGCGACGGCGGTGTCGGCGCAGGGAGACGCGGACGCATTCGCCCGGGCCAAGGCTACAGAGCGCAAAGGCTACCTCGGCAGCATCCTCCAGCTCGAGCACTATGATCGGCTCGCCCAGGAGGCACGCGACCAGGCGAAGGCGGCCCAGGGAGAACGGGACGCGAAGCAGTCGGCGCTCGAGGCGGCGCAGGCCACGGCCGCGACCATCCCGACTATTCAGGAGCAGTTGACAGCGGCGGCCGGCAACATCACCGGGCTGGAGAAGGCGCGGGACGAGACGCAGGAGAGCCTCGACGGTTTCACGAGACAGCGCGAGGAGACCTCCAGTGCCCAGGCCGCGGATACCGAACGTCGGAAGGCGCTGGCGAACCTGGCTGAGCAGATCGGCAAGGCGAAGACGGTGTTCGAGACGGCGGAGAGAAAGGCGAACCACCTCTCCTTCACGGCGGATGGAAAGCCTGCTGCCGTGACCGGATTGGAAGCAGCCAAGGCCGCCCAGGCCAAAGCCGAGGGGTTCGAGGCGAAGCGACAGGAACGGGAGCGGCTGAAGTCAGAGGGCTTGCTGCTCAGCGAACGCGTCAAGGCGAGCAGGGCCGCGCACCAGCAGAGCATCAAGGAGCGCGAGACGGAGATCGCCACCGCCAAGCGGGAGCATGAGCGCGAGGCGGCGACGCTCCGGGAGACGATCGAGGAACTCGAGAAGCGGGAGAAGCTGCTGGAGGGTGTTCCGTGTACGGATACGCCCATGGCCGAGACGTGCCCGCTGATCGTGGATGCCATGAGTGCCCGGACCCTCCTGCCGACGAAACAGCAAGAGCTGCAGACGCTCGAGCAGCAGACGCCGTGGCAGGACAAGGAACGAAAGCTCGAGGAGACTCGACTATACGAGCCCTGGTCGGCCGACGAGACGGAGAGCAAGCGACTCAAGGCCGCCTATGACGCCATCGAGTATGACGCGGAGGCGCACCAGAAGGCGAAGGCGGAGGCCGCCAAGCTCTCCGATCGCCAGAAGCTGTTGGCCGGAATCGAAGCGGCCGAGCAGCAGTTACCGGAGGCGCAGCAGGCCGTCACCACCGCACAGAACGAACTCTCCGCACTCGAGCGCCAGCACAAGGAGCTGAGCGAGCAGCTCGGCGACGCGACAGACTGGGCCGCGAGGCTGGCCGCCATCGAGGAGAGACTGAAGTCGAAGCGTGAGGATCTGGGCCGTATCAGCCGGAGCCTCGACGTAGCACGCCAGCAGCAGGGCGCGCTGACCGAGAGACTCGAAGCCGCGCAGCAGGCGGCCGCGCAGGTCGCGGTACTTGAGGCCGACCTCCATGTTCTCGAGCTGCGTCTGCTCCACCTAAAGATGCTGGGCAACCCCAGGGACGGCGCCTTCTCTCGCGCCGGTATCCCCGCGCTGCTGATCGACCAGGCCATTCCCGAGCTGCAGGACGCGGCAAACGCCGTGCTCGAGACGCTGAGTGATGGGCGGCTGGCGCTGGAGTTGCGGACGCAGGGCGAGACGCGCAGCGGCTCGACCACGGAGACCCTCGACCTCGTGGTATTCGACGATGCCGGGGGGCGGCTGTTGGAGAGCTATAGCGGTGGCGAGCAGATGCGAGTGCACCTGGCGCTGCGGGTGGGGCTCTCGAAGCTACTCGCTCACCGCGCCGGCGCCAAGTGCCAGTTGCTTGTGCTCGATGAGATGGCAGCGCCGCTCGATGTGCGGGGACAGGAGCAGTTCGTCGAGGCGCTGGCTACGATCGCCGAGGAGGAAGATCTGACGGTGCTGTGCGTGAGCCACCTTGCCGATCTCAAGGAGGCCTTTCCTGTGCGTATCGAGGTGAGTCGGAACGGGCGAGGATCGTCTATTGAGGTCACTCATGCTTGACTTGGATCCCGGAATCTGGTATCCTACGGGTGCTGAAGGTAGTGGTATGAGAGGCGCTTTCTTCGTGGCCCACAGTGCGCGGCCCCGGACCTCCGCTACCTTCAGCAAGTCAGCGGCTCTCGGTTCGGGGCCGCGCTCATTGGAGGGCATGATGGCATTGACGCCAGATGAAAAGAGGCGTCGCGACGCGGAGAAGCGCAGGCGTTGGTACTACCGACACCGCGAGGAACATCTTGCTAAGTTGCGCGCGAAGACTGCCGCTGGTCCGAAGGCGCAAGAGCGCAATCGACGCAAGCGACAAAGAGATCAGATCAAGGCATGGCGCGACGAAGCATTCTCTCGCGATGGCTATCGCTGCGTAGACTGCGGGAAATCAGAAGGTCTGCTTCTACACCACCTGGACGGTCGCAGCAAGGACAGTACCATCCGCACTGAGGGGACAGTCAATAACCGACCAGAGAATCTCGTTACCCTTTGTTTTCGGTGTCACACTCTGCGGCACGAGCACGATCCGACGCTCCCCTTAGATGAACGATTGAGGCGGAAGCGCCGCTCAATTGCCGAGCGCACTGAAGAAGAGGCGCGGGCGATTGTCCGCAAGGCATCCGAGACAATGGGGTCAGATGGCCTCTCTGCCAGATCGCGCGCAGCGTGGGCAAATCTTACACCCGAACAACGGACAAGGCGAATCCGTAACGCTGCTGAGGCTCGTCAGCGCGTACGCGATGCCAAGAAGGAGAGCCATTGATGCCATACCTGACCCACGGACTCAGACACGACACCGACGACCTGTTCGCCAAGCTGCTCGATCCGAGCAATGAGAAGTGGGGGATGACGCCGTGCGTGGTGCTGCGGATGCTCTCCTGGCCCGAGGAGGAGATCAACGCTGTCCGCTCGGCGGATGAGCTGCTGACATTCCCGGACGGCTGCCAGGTCATCTGCGGGTGGCCGGGCGCGCGGCGGCAGGACGTATTCGAGTTCACCGTTGGGCAGTTCCGGGCTTACGTTCATGCCCGAGATCATAGAGGAGGCAATACGCCAATGACGTGTAGTGACGATCCGAAGCCGGACTCAGAAACCGGCGCGACGGAAGAAACC
>JAFGNI010000097.1 GCA_016927095.1 Anaerolineae bacterium
AAACGCATCTGGATGCAGGCGAATGCCAATACGACCTACGTCCACTACACCTACGTAGAAGGCACCAAACCTCTCTCCCTGGTGTTGGAGACCCTGGTCAATTACCGCGACCACCATCAATTGACACGGGCGGTGGGGCAGTGGATGCGCGTCGAGCCGGTGGGCCATGGCGTGCGTGTGGTGGCTTCCAACACCGCTATCCCCTTCCACATCTTCAGCCAGAAGGCCAAGGCATCGACCCGTCATGAATGGTATCGGGATTTCTTCCTGCGCCTGGAGGAGGAACGCGGTCTGGACCGTGTGGAGGACCATCTCAACATCGGCGACTTTCACGGCACGCTTGAGCCAGGCGAGACGCTGAGCCTGATCTTCAGCACCGATGTCACCCCCAATCTGAATGGGGACGCAGCGCTCGAGGAGCGACGCGCCCATGCGCTCGACCTCATCAGAACCGCTGGTTTGGAGGATGCGCCCCAGGAGGTCCAGCAACTGGTGCTGGCAGCGGACCAGTTCGTGGTGCAACGTGCGCTCGCCGGCGGCGGGACGGGGTATACCATCATCGCTGGCTATCACTGGTTCGCCGATTGGGGGCGCGACACAATGATCGCCCTGCCCGGATTGACCCTGGCGACCGGGCGCCCGCAGATTGCCCGCGGCATTCTCAAGACCTTTGCGGGGATGGTGGATCAGGGCATGTTGCCCAATAACTTCACCGATACCGAATCTGAGCCCGGCTACAATACCGTCGATGCTACACTCTGGTTCTTTGAGGCGTTGCGCGCGTACTACGCCGCCACCCACGACGATAGTTTGCTCCGTGAGCTCTTCCCAGTGCTGCAGGATATCATCGCCTGGCATGAGCGGGGAACGCGCTATGGTATCCGTGTGGATCCGGCCGACGGCCTCCTGCATGCCGGCGAACCAGGCTCGCAGCTGACCTGGATGGATGTCAAGCTTGGCGATTGGGTGGTCACGCCGCGTGTGGGCAAGCCAGTCGAGATCAACGCGCTCTGGTACAACGCGCTGAGCACTATGGCCGATTTTTCTAAGGCTTTGGGAGAGCCGGCAGCGGCATACACGGCCGCTGCAGACCGTGTCGCGGCAAGCTTCGACCGCTTCTGGAACGCTGAGCGTGAGTATTGTTATGACGTGATTGACGGCCCGCAGGGTGATGATGCTACCCTTCGGCCCAATCAGATTATCGCCGTCGCTTTGCCCCACAGTCCCTTGACCCCTGAGCAGCAGCGGAACGTTGTGGATATCTGCGAGCAGGAGCTGCTCACGCCCTTCGGCCTGCGAAGCCTCGCGCCCGAAGATCCTGCCTTCGTGCCGCATTACCGCGGCGATCAACGCCAACGCGACGCCGCTTATCACCAGGGGACGGTCTGGGCCTGGCTTATCGGGCCTTTCGTAAGTGCTCATCTCCGGGTGTATGGCGATGTGCAGCGTGCTGAAGCCTTCCTCGAGCCTCTCCTCCAGCACGTCAACGGCCAGGGTCTGGGGACGATTGACGAGATTTTCGACGCGGTGCCACCCCATACCCCCCGTGGATGCATTGCCCAGGCGTGGAGTGTCGCTGAAGTCCTTCGAGTGTGGCGTCTGTTGCATCCCGAATGGTGAGGCTTGACCGCCAACGACCTTGTCGGCGGGGGTGGTGTGCTGTGGCCTGCCAACTCCCGGTCCTTGATCGTCGGTCTCCGGTCAATGGCGCCCACCTGCCCTAATCCATCGCGAGTGTTCTTGCAAGGAGATTTCATGGTCGATATTGTCCAATTCCAGGAAGAGCGCCTTGCGCTCAACGAACTTGTCATGGCGAACGCTAATCGTGACATCAAGCGTTTCCTAAATCTGGATACTCAGACCTACACGGATGGCGCGTTGCCGAAGAAGACCAAGGAACTTTTGGGGCTGGTCGCGTCGATGGTGTTGCGCTGCGACGACTGCATCAAATACCACCTCATCGAATGCCACAAAGCGGGCTTCACGACTGAGGAGATCACCGAGGCCTTCTCTGTTGCTCTCATCGTGGGCGGCTCCATTGTGATCCCGCACCTTCGTCGCGCGTACCGATCGTGGGAGGAGCTCTTGGATCAACCATCCGACTCCCGACTTCTTACTCCTGAGTCTTGACCGAAAGGAAGACATGAACACCACCGAACTGATGCAAATGGCTCTTGACTTGGTTGGCTTTGAGACGGTGCCTGAAGATAGCGCCATCTACGTCCCCGGCGAGGACATTCGCCGTGTGCTCTTCGGCCTCGATATCGGCACGGCTGAGCTGCTGATGGCAGGCAGCCTCGGCTACGACGCGGTCATTGCACACCATCCCGTGGGCCTCCCGCACCGCGCCTGGCGCGTCTTCGAGCGCCATGTGCCTTTGCTCACGGGCGCTGGCGTTCCCGAAGCCGCGGCGCGCGCCGCGATTGCTTCCAAGCTCGTAACGCTGCGCCTCAACGGCATGGTCACCAATTACGAGCAGGTACCGCTGGCGGCGCGACGTCTGGGCATGCCGTTCATGAATGTGCACGCGCCCCTCGACGAATTGGGTCGACGGGTGATGCAATCTGCGGTGGATGTGCTGCTGCTCTCCGCGCCAGACGCCACCTTGCGTGATGTCACGACGGTGCTCGGCATGTTGCCCGCTGCGCAGCGCGCCGCTGTTCCCATCGAGGTGCTTCTTGGCGATCCCAACGCGCGCGCGGGCAGGGTGCTGGTGTGCCATGGAGCGTATACCAACGGCGGCGACGGCGTGGCGCGCGCTTGCTTCGAGCACGGCATTGACACTGTCGTCTACATCCACATCGCGCCGGGTGACCTGGAATCGCTGCGACGCGACGGGCGCGGGCAACTGATCGTCACCGGGCACATCCTTGGCGACGCCTTCGGCATCAGCCCCTACATCTCCGCCCTGCGCTCGCACGGCGTCGAGGTGGACGTCCTCAGCGACATCCTCGCGTGAGGCTGTGTTTTGCCTGGTGCTCTATGGCGCCGCAGATTGAAGATTTTCGAAAAGGAGAATACTGTGAAACGTTTCATGCTTTATACTGTGCTTCTCACGTTGCTTCTGCTGTTCAGCGCCTGCGGTGCTGAGTCTGTCCCTACCGTCGTTCCCCCGGCAGAACCCACGGATGCCCCAGTCGACCAGGCGACCACCGCGCCGCCCATAGAGGCGACCACTGCCCCTCCCGTGAGCGCTGATCCAGCCGCGCGTGCCGACAAGTATTCGGCTGCGCCTGAAATGCAAATTGAGTCCCAGAAGTACTATGTGGCCACCATCGTCACTGAGAAGGGCGAGATTACCGTGGAGCTTTATGCTGCCCAAGCCCCTGTCACGGTCAACAATTTCGTTTTTCTGGCCCGCGAGGGTTTTTACGATGACACGACCTTCCACCGCGTGATTCCCGGCTTCATGGCGCAGGGCGGCGATCCCACAGGCACGGGCACCGGCGGTCCAGGC
>JAFGNI010000098.1 GCA_016927095.1 Anaerolineae bacterium
CCCTCACCAACCACGTACGCTTGCTGTTCATTGCTTCTTTCTCCTTACTGATACTTGCTTCTTAGTAGGTGCACTTACACTAGCAGGTCAGCGTTACCGAAACGTTTCCGCTACCCACTGCAACGTGCTCAGATGTGCCCAGTAGGTATCCAACTCGCTTGCGCGACCACTGCTAAAAGGAGTGCCGCGGCTCGCCTTCGCACAAAGCACGATCTTGTCCCTCACGACCAGATCCTGAGAAAGACCACGCGATATGCCTCTGTAGGATGGGTCCGACGGCGTGATGTAGGGGACAGCCAAGACGGAGGGTGCCAGCACCAAGCTAGCTATGCCTACCAACAGACTGATCCAGACCCACCTCAATGAGATCCACCGGATCTTCATGTCGTTTGCCTCCACCACCAACGGATTGGCTATAGCGTAGCAGAGCACCGTTACCACAGCGCTTCCCAACCGTTACCCGTTTCCTTGCAGACCAGATTCCCAGCAACCCTGCTACTGACCCTCGCCTACAGACCGGACCTCTTCGTAGCGAGATTCCTCATAGCGAAGTGCGTTCATCGGGAACTCGACGTTCACACTCTCGAAGGCAGCAGACTGGCTCTTCTGGTACACGCCGGCACCACTGAATCGATACGCCTCGTAGTGCTCCCAGCTATTGGGAAACTCAAGGGTCACTTGGTTGGCGGATACAGCATCACCTTCCGTGCCCAATTCGCCCAAGGCAGGGCGGAGCCCTTCGTAGCGTAGCTCCTCATACCCTAACCGGCTGCCTGGCGCCGCACTGAGCACGCCCTCAACCGCGGCGGGCCCACGCCCCACGTAGTCCGCTTCGTAGACAGCGCGGTCTTCCTCGAAGAGATCCACCTCGTCGTGGAGGGCCGCAACACCGCTAACCCACACCAAGCTGGTGGCGAGCACCAACAACATCCCCAGAACTCTCGAAACTTCGCGACCGTTTCTCATCGCATACCTCTCTTTGATCGGTTATCGATCCTGACCATCTACCTACAGCATAGCCGTGGACCGTTACGAAACCGTTTCAGAGGCGTTTCGAGGGATCTCGCAGGGTGATGCGGCTTGCGCCGGTCTTCTCCTACTTCCAGCAGGTCCAGAGTGCCAGGGGCACGAAGACGCCATAGGTGCGGTCGGACAGCTTTAGGACCAAACCATCACCTTGGATAGCTGAGACTGAGACTAGCGTAGCCGACACCGCGGCGGGTCCCGGATCCCCGTGAGCATCGATGTCGGTCGCAACTGCTGGCGCCGCAAGTCCGCGGCGAAGATACATGCCTAGGACGACGAAGTGGACACTTGCTCTCGTGATGGGCGGCAATCCGATTCTCCTGGGAGGTGAGTGGGATCATCCAACCTTCAGTCCGAGTTGATGCTCTGCCACCTCTTCTCAGATCATGCCGTACGCAGACAATGTGCGCGTCGCCTCGAGCGTCCACCGCCCCCGCCAGGCCAGCGCCGCCGCCGGGCCAGGTGTCTCCGTCGTGAGCGGCCACCCACCGTCGGGCTGCTGTCGCGCCAGCAAATCCTGAAGGTGACCTTCGATCTGCGCGTCAGAGAAGAGGGAGCGCCATGGCGAATCCGGGCGGGGCGCGAACGTGAGCGGGGTCAGGCCATAGCCCTGGACCGGGGCGTCAGGGATGAAGAAACTCGTCTGCGGCAACGCGGCTGCGATAGCCTCATGGAGACGTTGGGCAAGCGCGCGATCGGGCAGGTGATCCGCCAACCGTGAAGCGCTGAAAAGCGTGTGAGCCTCTCCCGGAGGGTTACGGGTCAACAGATCACAGCATGTCGCCGTAGCGCGCGTTAGCCATGGGTGCGTCACGCCCTGATAGTGCAGAAGGCCACACACGCCGGCTGTCGGGTTCAGGTCCGGCACAAGCGCCGACTCGCGCCAATGTGGGGCATGAGGTCGGGCGAGCGCGCTGCCAGTGATGGGAGGCACAATGCCATCCTCATTGGCGAGGGACTCGAGGAAAGGGCAGACCTGAGTCGCCAGCGCCTGGTCGCGACAGCCTGCCTCATAGAGAGCGACCAACCCCATCTCGACGAAGAGGGGCTGGCTCTCCGGGCAGCGCAGGTCCGGCTCCAGCCCATTCCCTAGTCCTCCGTCATCGTTACGGTAGGCCCGCACAACCTGGCCAACCACCGCCGGACTAGCACCGAACAACGCGACCTCGAAGAGGCGCCGTTCCAGCAGTCTGGCGTGAGTCAACATGAACTCATGGGCATGGGCAAGGACATCATTCATCTAGCGTTCTCCCCGGTACTATGGATCAAACGGGCGCCTCACTACCGCCAACGTGCCGAGCGTATTAGGGCCATAGTAGTTGCCCGTCAGAGGATTGACCGTGCCGCGCACGTTGTACATCAGCCCTAGTGCCCGCAGTCGCTATCTACCCCCTAACGCACCGCCATCTGCAGGCCGATGACGTTGTTCGGGGATGTGTCGCCCTCGAAACAATAGTACCACTCACGGCCCTCACCGACCGGCGCCAGGCCCGCCTCCTGAACGACCGAGGTCAGCGCAGCATAGGCATCCCCGATGTGCTCCAAGCTGCCCCAATAGAGGAGTGACGCACAACGCAGGGGCGGCAGCTGCATAATCCGCGCTTCCCCCGCCGCCTCTGTGTCAGGCATCACCGGCACCCCTACTTCCATCACGTAGATGTCTGGCTCTTCAGTCTTGTAATAGCGGACCACGATCGGACCAAGCTGGGCTATGCCTGCGGCCGCTTTGGCCGCTTCCAGCAAAGGCATCTTCCGATCCAGCTCTCGATCGAGATCCGCCATCGCCGTCGGCGGGCAGACAACGTGAAAGAAGGTCTCCTCACGCACGGTCAGCAGGCGCACCGGCCCGATCACAAACGCCGCATCCAGTTCTTGGTCCATCAGCTTCCTTTTCTTCGAGCTCTGAGGGCGTGAAGGCGTGGTTCGGCTTCGTAGGGCTTGATGAAACGCTCCCGATCCTCCTCCGGGATAGGCACGCCGATCCGCTGCGCCACTTCCTCGTAGTCAACGAGCCGCTGACCCAGCCTATCACAGACAAAGTCCTCGCATTGCGCGCAGTTGTCGAAACCCCGTTCGATGACACAGGACCTCACCGGGCAGGCGGTATCGATGAGGCTGGGGTTCTCCGCCATGCAACCGTCACAACGAACCTTCTCAGGCGGCAGCCTGAATCCGAAGTAGCGAAACCATCCATCGCTCAACACCTGCTGCTTCTCTGGGTGTTTATCGATGTTGGGCGCATAGGCCAGGCAGAGATCGCAGCGGTAGCCACATCTGGCAAGAATCGGTTCCATTTCGCGGTCCTTTCGAAGGCTTGGCGCTGCTGCACCGTCAGTGCCCTCAGCTAGGGGACTCTTCTTGCTTCTCCCGTATCGGGATGTAGACAGCAGGAGAGACATCTGTCGCCCCCTCAGGAGGATAGTATTCGTAGTCGGCACCTCCCGGCGGGAATTCGAAGGGCGAAGAGGGCAGCCATTCATCGTAGACGTAGCGGTAGGTGGCGCCAATGGCGTCCATCGCGCACTCAAACACCGCGTACCGCGATGCAGGAACCTCGCGGAGAGTCAGCCCCTCAGGCGCCGTCGTCCCCCCAGGCACTGCCATTCCTGCGAGGTAGTCCGGGATACCGTCGCCGTGATGAGGGAACCAGACACCGTAATAGGCACCATCGGTGCTCACAGCCCGGATTGCGTCATGGTGTGGCATGAACTCATTCTCCCACAGCGCGCCGAAGGCCACCTGGTCTGGCATACTGTGGACCTGCACGCCCATCACCGTGAATGCATCCAGCTCCAGATACTTGGGTTCCATCGTCTTCCTCCGTCTTCTGAGTTTGCTTGCCTCTCAGAGAGCGATACCTGACGCCAGCGGTCACACCGCTACAACGCCTGGCAACCCGCGCAGTAGTAGATGGTACCTCCTAGGTAAGGCTCCTTACGGATGACCGTCCCGCAGGCAGGACACGGGGTACCCACAGTGTTCCGGCTCAGAATCGTCCCGTAGCGCCCGGGTTGGCCGAAGAGGTCCTTCTCGGTGTCCCGACCGCCTCGGACCGTCATCTCTGCAAGCACTTGGCGGACGGCCTCAAACATCGCCTGAATCCCGGCCTCCGAGAGGTCGGCCATCTTGCGCTTGGGGTGGATACGCGCCGTCCACAGGATATCCTGCAGGACACCGTTGCCCAGCCCGGGAATGCGCTGCTCGGTCGCCAGAAAGGCCTTCGCCGACAGCTTGGGCGTGTCGTCATCGAACAAAGTGTCGAAGTAGGCCCGGTCGAAGGCGTCCTTGAGGGGCGACGGTCGGGACTTCGCTATATCGTAGTCGGGATAGCCCCCCTTCTCGTCTCGGGCGAAGCAGAAGAAACCACCCCACATCTGGGCGCTGGAGCTGATGGCCGTCCCGTC
>JAFGNI010000610.1 GCA_016927095.1 Anaerolineae bacterium
CCGTACTGGAGGTACTCGGTCAGGATATCCGGCGTGTTCGGCCAGAGGCTCGCCCTGAAGAACTCCTTCACCGGGGATTGCGTCAGCTCTGTCAGGTACTGGGTGATCTCCCACTTGGTGTTGCGCCAAGGGAAGTAGTTGTACGATTGGGTGAAGCCGGCTTTGGCCAGGCGGTACATCACCTTCGGACGCGTGAATGCCTCCGCCAGGAAGATGACCTCAGGATAGTCCTCCTTGATCTCCCCAATCATCCACTCCCAGAAGGGAAAGGATTTCGTATGGGGATTGTCGACGCGGAAGATGCGCACCCCCTGGTCGATCCAGAACTGGACGATGCTCTTCAGCTCAGCCCATAACTCACGCCATTGATCCGTATCGAAGTCGAAGGGGTAGATGTCCTGATACTTCTTCGGGGGATTCTCCGCGTACTGAATCGTGCCATCCGGTCGTTTGCGGAACCACTCCGGATGCTCCTTGACATAGGGATGGTCGGGCGAGCACTGGAAGGCGATATCCAAGGCCAGCTCGAGGCCGTGCTGCTTGACGGCGTCCACCAGGTGGCGGAAGTCCTCGAGCGTGCCGAGCTCCGGGTGAATCGACTTGTGCCCGCCCTCGGCAGCGCCGATGGCCCAGGGGCTTCCCGGGTCATCGGGGCCGGCGCCCATCGTGTTATTCGGCCCCTTGCGAAAGCTGCGACCGATCGGGTGAATTGGCGGCAAGTAGAGCACATCGAAGTTCATGGAGGCCACATAGGGCAGGCATGCCTCGAGGTCCTTGAAGGTCCCATGGCGTCCTGGCTCCGGCGAGGTGGAGCGGGGGAACATCTCGTACCACGCGCCGAACTGGGCGCGCTCGCGATCAACGGTGACGGCAAAGGCGTGGTCATAGACCCGGGCGAAGCGGCGTTCGGCGTTCCGCTCCATAAGGTGCGCCAACTCCGCCGAAAGCGCTCGCTCAATGCCCTCCGGGCCGCCGGCTCGCACGGACTCAGCATAGATCTCGTGCCACCCGGCCTCCTTCGAAGGCGCGTGCTTGCCGGCCTCAGCGATCAGCTTAGCCCCGATGACCAGTTCAACCGTGACATCTTGGTCAGCCTCGACGCGTTTGGCCAGATCGTGCGACCAGGACTTGAAGCGGTCAACCCAGCCGGTCACGGTGTAGAGATAGCGCCCCATCTCCTTTACCTTGAAGGAGCCGCGCCACCGGTCGTTGCCCAAGGGTGCCATAGGCGCTCGAATCCAGTCTGGTGCGCCCTCTTTCTTGTACAGAACCTCGCAGGAGATCTCGTCGTGGCCATCGGCAAAGACATCGGCTTCAACGGTCACCGTGTCGCCGACCACACGTTTGATGGGGAACCCGTCGGCCCGTTGATGTGAACCGGCGTTGACCCGCGGCGTGACGTTCTCTATGACAACACGCGCCCTGCCCTCCCGGTGATGTGTACCGGCACTGGCATGTTCTGGCACAGTTCAGCCCTCCCTAGTTCCGGTGATGTGTACCGGCCCGGTGAACCGGTGAAAGGGACAAGAGAAAAGGGATAAGGGAAAAGGCCAAGCCGGACTGTGTCCGTCCCCTATCCCGGTCCGAGTCTACTACGGCTTACCCTATCCCCTATCCCCTATCCCTTGTCCCTTGTCGCTACCAGCGTCTTGTACAGCTCTAGCGTCTTCTCCGCTACGGCAGTCCAGCTGAAGTGCTCTTCGACGCGCTGACGTCCTTTCCGCTCGAACTTCTCGCGCAGAGCGGGATTCAGCGCCACCTCGTTGATGCCCTCGGCGAGAGCACGGGAGAACTTGTCAGGATCCACCGGATCAAAGGTGCCCGGCTTCAGCTCCAGATCGACCAGGATCCCGGTCTCACCCGGGACCACCACTTCGGGAATACCGCCGACCGCGGATGCGACCACCGCGGTCTTGCAGGCCATGGCCTCCAGGTTGATGATGCCAAACGGTTCGTAGACCGACGGGCAGCAGAAGACAGTCGCGTTGGTGTAGTACTGGATCACTTTGTCGCGGGGGAGCATCTCCTGGACCCAGATGACGCTTGCCCCGTTGTGACGGGCGCGGTCTTCGCTGACCTCGGCTACGCGCTCGGTCATCTCACGGCCAATCTCTGGCGTGTCCGGCGCGCCGGCGAGCAGCACCACCTGGATCGACGAATCGATATGAGGGATAGCATTCACCAGATGGATGATGCCCTTCTGGCGCGTGATGCGGCCCACGAAGAGCACGTAGGGCTGGTCCGGATCGACCCCACGCTCAACCAGCGCATCTACGGCCCGGTCGGGTTGGTACACGTCAAGGTCGATGCCGTTGTGGATCACCTTGACCTTGTCGGGATCAACCGGGTACAGGCGCAACACATCGTTGCGCGTCTCCTGCGACACGGCGATCACGGCGTCGGCCTCGGTGATGCCGTTATGCTCGATCCACGAACTGAGGTGGTAGGCGTTGCCCAGCTGCTCGACTTTCCAGGGGCGGAGCGGCTCCAGCGAATGGGTCGTGAGCACGAACGGGGCGCCCCAGAGCTTCTTCGCCAGGAAGCCCGCAAACTGCGTATACCAGGTGTGCGCATGCACGACAGAGCCTGGCGGTATGGTGTCCTTGGCCATAGAGAGGCTGCGGTACACGGCATCCAGCGCTCCCTTGAACCGGGGATCGGTGTTTTTCGTGGCCTCGGACCAAGGCTCATACCCCTTCACGCGCAGGTTGGGGCTGGTGACATTCTGGTCCCCAAAGCAGCGCACCTCAAGGGGCACAAGCTTGGCCAGCTCTTGACTCAGGTATTCGACGACCACACCTGCGCCGCCATACACATTCGGAGGATACTCGTTGGTGAAGAACACCACCTTGCTGAGATCTGCCATTTGACTTCTCCTCTCCCTCCGGTGATTTCTACCGGCAAACCGGCGAACCGGTGATGTGTACCGCCGCGTACCGGCAGGGAAAAGGGGACAGGCCAGGCTGGACTATCTCCGTTCCCTATCCCGTATCCCTTATCCCCTATCCCGTAGCCCTTATCCCGGCCCGAGTCTGCTCGGGCATCCCCTATCCCCTTAAGCGATCTCCATCTGCGCCGTCCGGACGGTCTGGATCCGGGCCGCCCGAGCCCGCAGGTACACCTTCGTCGCTTCGGCAGCGATCGAGGCCACGAGCGCGAAGGGCAGGATCAAGACCCAATCGTTGAGCGTCAAGGGCACAGTGCCAAAGACCGTCTGTAGGAAAGGAACATAGAGCACTGCGATCAGCATGCCGATCGACAGAAGGACCGCGTACAACATCCACTTATTACTGAAGACGCCAATCTTGAACAATGCGGTACGTTCGGACCGGGCCGTGAACGCGCGAAACAACTCAGAAAGGGTCAGCGTCCCGAACGCCACAGTCTGCCATTGTTGTAGCATAGAATCTTCGTTTACACCAATGCGCGCGCCTGCAATGGCGTAAGTACCCAAGACAGCAGCCGTCATCACCACCGACTGAACGACGATGCCGATCTGCATCTCGGTGTTGATGATGGGCTCCCGCACGGGCCGCGGCGGCCGCCACGCCCAGCCCGATCCGCCTGGCGCCCATGTGAAGCATCCGATTCCACACCACTTGACAACACTCAATGCCGCCCCAAGGTTCGTAGTAACAGCCCCACGGTGTGGGGACCCAGTCGTTCCCCTCCCGCACCCGAGCCTCGGCCTCCAAAGAAACCAGAAACTCGGCCTGCGACCGCCAGCCGAAAAGAATCACCTCCACAGTACCACTCAGGGCGTGCCCAGTGCCGGGGACAGCTTCGATCCGTCGACGATGATGATCTCCCGTCGACTAGCTTGCGCGACGATCTTCTCCCGCACCAGCGCGCCGCCACCGCCCTTGATCACGTTCAGCGACGGGTCGACCTCATCCGCGCCATCGATCGTCAGGTCCACCACCGGGTGCGCTTCCAGCGTCGTCACCGGTATGCCCAAGCGGTGCGCCTCCGCTTCGATATGCCGTGAACAGGGGACGCCCAAGATGTCGTGCAACTCCCCTTGAGCCAGCAACTCCCCCAGGCGGCGCACCGCCAGGATCGCCGTGCTCCCGTGGCCCAACCCCACGATCATCCCTGACGCGACAAAGGTCTAGCTACCTGACAGTTTGGGAAAGAGAAGGTTGACCAACGGCTTCAAGCCGGGTAGGGTGAGTTTGGAGAAAACAACCTACCGGAAGGAGAAACACGTTGGTCAACCGTGTGTATCATATTGCTGATGGTGTCGTTGGCCTATCAGCGGCGGGCGTTGCCAATCGCGTGGACGTGGGTGAAAGGTTCCCGCGGACATAGCTCGGCGGTCAAGCAAAAGACGTTGTTGGCCTACATTCATGGGTTGCTGCCGGCTGGCGCCCAGGTCTTGATTGCCGGCAACTCTGAATTCGGAGCTATGGCCGTACTCAAACAGCTTGAGATAAGGAAATGGCGCTATGTGATGCGCCAGAAGGGAGACACACGCGTGAAGTTGGCGGACCAGAACCCGTGGTGGCGCTTTGATAGCTTGGGGCAGAAAGGCGCGCGTCCCTGCTGACTCCCGGAGGCCAAACTGACGCGGCAACACGGGCACCCCGTGCATTTGGTTGCCTGGTGGAAAGCCGGCAAGCCGGAGCCGTGGCTTTTGGCCACCAATTTGCTCACTGTGCAAGACACGCTGCGGGTTTACAAACGCCGCATATGGATCGAGGAAATGTACGGTGATTTCAAGAAACACGGCTTCGACCTGGAAAGCAGTCATCTCCGCTATTTCCTGCGACTATCGCGCTTGACCTTGGTGGTGGCATTCTTGTACACGTGGTTAGTTGCCTTTGGCTCCCGCGTCATCAAGCGCGGGCAGCGCCACTTGGTGGACCGCGCAGACCGCAAAGATCTGAGCGTTTTCCGTATTGGCATCGGGATGCCGGAAAGGCGTGTGGCCAATGACAAACCGCTTATTCTGGCGCTGGTCCCCTATTTCCCCTAAACTGTCAGGTGGCTAGGACAAAGGTCACAGCATACAGAGCAGCCTGCGACTTCAGCGACAACGCCTGGGACCAGGTGATGTCTACCGGCATGGCCCCCCTTCTCAGGATTCGCCAGTGGCAGCCCGACAGCTCGCATCCACCGCGCTCAGCAGCGCCGTGTAAGCATCTGCAAAGGACCTGACGCCCTCCTCCTCCAGCTCGCACGTGACGCTGCACATGGAGATCCCCAACGCCTCGATTCTCAGTAGTGTCTGCTCAGCCCCTTCGATATCCTCTTCCAGACTTCCAGGGCGCACCTCCCCGTGATCCAAGAACGCCTGCAACGTGTGCGGCGGCATCGTGTTGACCGTGTCCGGACCGATCAGTTCCTCAACGTAGACCACATCCCGATACGCCGGGTTCTTAGTGCTCGTCGAAGCCCACAAAGGCCGCTGCACGCGTGCCCCGTGCGCCTTGAGTCCCTCGAATCGCGGCGAATAGAACACCCGCTTGTAGTCTGCATAGGCCATGCGGGCATTGACAATCGCCGCTTTCCCCAGCAGGCTCTGTGCCTCTGCGGCGTGTGCCCCCCCGCGGTCCACACTCTGCATCAAGCGACCGTCCACCTTGCTGTCGACCCGTGACACGAAGAAGGACGCCACCGACGCGATCCGGTCAACCGGCAACCCCGCCGCCACCCGCTGTTCCAGGCCACAGAGATAAGCATCCATCACAGCTCGGTAGCGATCAAGAGCGAAGATTAACGTGACGTTGACGTTGATCCCCTCGGCGATCGTCGCCGTGATCGCCGGCAGGGCGGCCACCGTGGCAGGGATCTTAATCATCAGATTGGGCCGGTCCACACGCTTCCAGAGATGCTTCGCCTCGGCGATCGTGCCTGCACGGTCGTAGGCCAGATACGGATCAACCTCGAGGCTGACGTACCCGTCCCCCGCGTCAGTCTCCTCGTAAAGCGGTCGAAACAGATCCGCCGCCGCCTGGATATCCTCGATGGC
>JAFGNI010000611.1 GCA_016927095.1 Anaerolineae bacterium
ACTCCGTTGCTGAATATGTCGCTGTCGCGCGCGGGCGGGCAGGATGCCCGCGGTCCAACGGCAAGCGGTCCGGATCCGAGCCACGGTGTGTGCGAAGGAGCGCCGCCGCCGAATGTGCCGCTGTCATGCGCGTGTGGGCAAGATGCCCGCGGTCAGGTGGATTGGCCTGCGCTTTCTCGCTTTCTCGCTCACTCTATCTTCCAGCCCGGCAGCATCGCCCTGTTTGCCGCCAGGAGCTCGTTGAACATCGCCCGGGCGCGGTCGGTGGGGATGCGGCAGAGCGGGTCGTTCAGCACGGCCTGGAAGGCCAGATCCTTGTCCTTGGTCAGTGCCGCCTTCAGCGTGAGCTGTTGCACGTCGACGATGCGGCGCACAAGCGCCAGCAATCCGTCGGGCAGGCGCTTTGGCACCACCGGGATCAGGCTGTCGTGCCGGAACTGGGCATTGGTCTCCACCACGGCGCCCAGCGGCAGGTCTGGAGTCTGCCCGCGGTTGGGCAGGTTCACGTTGGTATCCAGTGGTTCCACGCCGAGCAAGGCCAGCATCTGCGGGATGCCCTCTTCGCCGGAGAAGGTGAGGTGCGCGCCATCCTCTTGGCTCTGGCGGGCCTCGATGCTTGGCGCGTTCTGTGGCGGCTGCCAGGTGCCGAGACGGTAACTCGACGGCGTGAGGATCACGCCCCACCGGTGTAGGTCTGCCTCCGAGGTCAGGTACCAGGGCACGAACTCGGCCAGGTGGCGGTCGCCGGCGGCACCCAGGACGCCGAAACGGCGTAGATAATCGAAGGCGACCAAGCGTTGGGAGCTGAACCACTTGCCCGTCGCTTTCGCCTGCAGAGACCAGGCCGTCCGGTCGTCCCAGAAGCCTTTCTGCGCCATGTGCTCGTGAAGCAGGGGGTAGAGGTCCTGCCCGTGCAGCGTCGCTTGCGGTACAAAGGTGAAGTGGTTCACACCCGCGACGTCGGTCTTGATCTCCTGCCGCTTGGGTGTGGGTACGTCGAGGTAGTCGTGCGCCAGCGCCGCCAGCATGTGCTGTGTGCCGAAGACCTCGTGGCAGCAGCCGAAAGCCTTGATCTTGGGCTCGGCGGCGTAGAGCGCGGCGGTGCAGAGCGTCATCGGATTCGTGTAGTTAATCACCCAGGCGTCCGGACAGAGGTCCATGATCTCGTGCGCGTAGTCCACGTAGGTTGGCACAGTGCGCAGCGCGCGGCTGATCCCGCCTGGCCCCGTGGTGTCGCCGACCGTCTGCAGGATGCCGTAAGCCTTGGGAATGTCGATGTCGTTGGCGAACATCTGCATCGGCCCCGGCAAGATCGACAGGATCACGAAGTCGGCGTCCTGGAAGACCTCGGCGGACGTGCGATAGGCCTTGACATCAAAAGCGGCCTTGGCTTCCGGGCTGTCGTAGATGGCCTTAGCCCGCGCCACGTTCGCCAGCGCTGCCTCGTGGTTGATGTCGTACAGCGCAATCTCACCGGTGAGATGCGGGCAGAGCGCAAGATCCGTCATCACCATCTGCGCCCAGTACCGGCTCCCGCCGCCGATATATGCAATCTTGATCTCTTTTGGCATCGGTCTGCAATCCTCCTTAGCTCCGTGAACCTGCCAACGTTCAAACGTTCAAACGTTTCAACGTTCCAACGCCCTTTCGAACAGCACCATGTCCTCCGCCAGCATCTCCGCCTTGTCCTTCGTGAAAACGCCGATGCACACGGCATCCTGCGGGCGCAGATGTTGCGCGACGTAAGCGAAGGCGTCCTTGGGATTCTTACGGCCCGCCGCGAAGATCTTGTAATGGATCACCGGCGCGAGCAGCTCGGGGATGATGTCCGTCATAGCGGCGCGGTCAGCGTCGTCGAAGACCTCCGTGGCGCCGTGGACGTGCTCCGCGTTCTTGTCGCGCGGGGTAGGGTTGTAGTAGGAGCACATATGGAAGTCCAGGTCGAGGTGCTCGTTCGCCCAGAGATGGACGCGCGGATTGTGCCCCGCGACGCCCGCCGCGACGCCGGCAGCCTTGATCTGCCGGATGGCCTCGACGGCGACGTCGAGCTGGTTCTGCGCCAGCAGGAAGTCCATCTGTCCACCGTGCAGGTAGACGGCCTTCGCACCGGTGCTGACCGCCCCGGCGATATTGCCGCTCAGGCTGCTGAATTCCGGCGCCGTCTGGGCGAACCACTGGATCTTGCCGCCCTCGAACCAGTATTCCTGGAGCGTGCGGCGCACGTGCCGGTCTGCCCGCCCAAGGAAGGTGTTGATGCCCAGCGCCTCGGCCTCACGCATCGTCTCCTTGATCCGGGCGGTCGAGTACCATTCCACCATTTCGCGGTCCCGTGCAGGGTTCTGGTGCGAGAAGCCACTGAAGGGATTCCCGCCCAGGATGAGCTTACTGACGGTGACGGTGCCAATTTGCGTGGTCTGCATGGTGTTTTCTCCTGTGTGATGTGGGGGAGGAGTAAGTGGAAAGGAGTAAGAAGTACCGAAGTCGGCGGGCGCTTACTCCTTGATTCTTACTTCTTACTCCTGGTCATCCAACACGCCCGGACCTACGGGCGCCAGCCTAAGAATGGGATAGTGTGTGTTAAGCAACGCGGTGTCGCCTGTCTCCTTGACGAAACGCCACATCAACGTAGCCATCCGGACCAGATCATCTTCGTGGGCGGGATCCTCCGCCAGGTTGTGGAGCTCCCACGGGTCGTCGTCGAGGTTGTAGAGCTCGTCGATGTCGAAGCCGTTGTGGATATACTTCCAGGGCCCGTCCCATGTGACCCGGTAGGTGATGTAGTAGCGATTGCCGAAGTACTCGGCGAAGCCTGTGGTGAAGTCCTGCGCTGCGGCCTCGGGGGCTTGCAGCACGGGAAGGAACGAGCGGGAGTCCGGCACATCGATAGGCTCGGCACCGACGAGCTCCAGCAGCGTCGGCCCTAGGTCGTGGGAGCCGACGCGCGCCTTGGCGACAACGCCCTCCGGGATGCCCGGTCCCGCCATCGCAAGGGGGATGTTGTAGATCTCTTCGTTGGCGGAGAAGTTCTTGCAGTACATCCCGTGCGCGCCGAGAAGCTCGCCGTGGTCGGCGACGAGGACAACGATGGTGTTGTCCAAATCCCCGGACGACGCCAGCTTGTCCAGCAGCCGCCCGAACTGCGCGTCAATCTCGGTGATAGAGGCGTAGTAGCACGCTGCGGCCTCGCGCCGCTCGAGGTCGGTGAGATCCCGCCAGACGCGTCCTGCTTTGCGGTAGATGCCGGGTCGCCCGGTCAGCTCGTCGTGCACGTTCGGCGCCAAAGGAATCTCCTCGGCGTCATAGAGGGCGAAAGCCTCCTCGCCGGCGACGAACGGGTCGTGGGGCTCCGGAACGCTCACAAAGCAACACCACGGGCCGGGCTGCTCTGTGACTTCCTCCAGGTAGTCGAGCGCGAGGCCGGTGATGATTCCCATCTGGCGCTCCTCTGGCGGGGTGCTCGTGACGCCGTAGAAGAGGTTGGGCGCGTAGCCCGGTGTCGCGTAGTCTTTTCTCAGCGACCAGTGCTCAGGTGCTCTAGCGGCTGCCACGGCCTCTTGGCGGTTGCGCAGCAGGTCGCTGCTCTCGCAGCCGTTGACGTCCCACCCGAACCGGTCCAGATCGAAAGTGCGCTCCACGTGCCATTTGCCGAAGTAGCCGGTACGGTAGCCCGCATCGCGCAGACGTTGGGCCCAGTGTGGGTGCTCCGTGCGGAGTTGTGCCTGATCCGGGTCCGTCGTGTGCGTCACATTGAGCACGCCGTGATTGTGGACGTGGAGCCCGGTCATCAGGCTGGCACGGGCCGGCGAGCACACGGCATTGGGGGTGTAAGCATGGCGGAAGCGGATGCCGCGCGCACCCAGCGCGTCCAGGTTAGGCGTCCGGCAGGGATGGCCGGGTTCGAAGACCCGTCCCTGCAGTTGGTCGCACATGAGGACAAGGATATTGGGTCTGGATGACATGATGTCCTTTCACACGCATGACAGTCGCGGGGACCATTGTATGTCAATCGCGGACCGCTACAAGGAGCGCAGTCAGCGCTACACATCTTCTGTCCATGGAGCCATCATTGTCGGATGAACATAGCGTGCAGTTG
>JAFGNI010000612.1 GCA_016927095.1 Anaerolineae bacterium
AGGACTGAGGTGCCGGCGGGACATATAAGGAGGACGCCATGGTCAAGAAGTTCGTGGGTGTGCTAACGGCGGGCGGAGATTGCCCTGGTCTCAATGCGGCGATCCGTGGGGTGGGGAAGGCGGCCCGCTCGCTGGACATCGAGGTGATCGGGTATCTTGACGGCTTCCGCGGGCTGGTGGAGAACCGCTTCATCCGGTTGGATTCGTCGCGGCTATCGGGCATCTTGACCGTGGGGGGCACGATCCTGGGCACGAGCCGCGACAAGCCTCACAAGATGCCGGCGGGTGAGCTGGGTACGATCGACATGCGGCCCTTCGCCGTCGCCAACTACGAGAAGCAGCATCTGGACTGCCTGGTCTGTCTTGGCGGTGGGGGGACTCAGAAGAACGCCCGGCGGCTGATGAAGGAAGGGCTCAATGTCGTCACTTTGCCGAAGACCATTGACAATGATGTCTGGGGCACGGATGTGACCTTCGGCTTCGATACCGCTATGGCCATCGCGACCGAGGCAATCGACCGGCTCCACAGCACGGCTGAGAGCCACCACCGGATCATCGTCGTGGAGATTATGGGGCACAACGCCGGCTGGCTTGCGTTGGGTGCCGGCGTGGCCGGCGGGGCTGACGTCATCCTCATACCAGAGATCCCCTACGATATCGAGAAGGTGGCCGATGCCGTTCTGCATCGTAGCTATGCCGGCAAACGATTCAGCATCATTGCGATGTCAGAGGGCGCGACCTCGAAGGATGAAGCCGAAGCGCTGGGAGAGGGCGTCCACGGCTCAGGGGAGCTTGCCCACGAGAGCGTGTCGATGCGTCTGGCCCGCCGCTTGGAGGAGCTCACGCGCCTGGAGTCTCGGGTGACCTCGCTCGGTCACCTCCAGCGCGGGGGCGTGCCTTCGCCGACGGACCGTCTCCTGGCCACACGGCTGGGGACAGCATGCGCACGGTTCATCGCTGAGGATCGCTACGGTGTGATGGTGGCGGTGCAAGGGGATGACTGCGTGCCCGTTAAGCTGAAGAAGGTGGCGGGGAAGCGGCGCATCGTGCCGCTAGATCATCCGTGGGTTGAGAGCGCCCGTTTGGTGGGGACAAGCTTTGGCGACTGAGTGGCCCGCTCAGGAGATGGAGGCATGCAGTTGATCGACCTGCGAAGTGATACGGTTACGAAGCCCACGCCCGAGATGCGGGAGGCCATGGCAAATGCCCCGGTAGGGGACGATGTGTACGGTGAGGATCCCACGGTCAACCGCCTGCAGGAGATGGCGGCAGATCGCCTTGGGAAGGAGGCCGCGATCTTCGTGCCCAGCGGCACGATGGGCAACCTTGCTTCGCTTCTGGCCCATTGCGGTCGCGGTGACGAGGTCATCACCGGCGACAAGAGCCACACGTTCCTTTACGAGCAAGGGGGCATGGCGGCGCTAGGTGGCATCATGCCACACACAGTGCCCAATCAGCCGGATGGGACGATGCGCTTGGCCGACATTGAGGCGGCTATTCGAGGCGATGATGCGCACTATCCGCGCACGCGCCTGATCTGCCTTGAGAACACCCACAACGCCTGCAACGGGACGCCGCTGTCCCCGAGCTATGTCTCTGAGGTCACTGCCCTGGCCCACGACCACGGGCTCAAGGTGCACGTGGATGGCGCCCGGATCTTCAACGCAGCGGTCGCGCTTGGTGTCGACGCAAAGTCGCTGGTGGTCGGTGTGGATTCGGTGACGTTTTGCCTCTCTAAGGGGCTCTCCGCCCCTGTCGGTTCATTGATTTGCGGCAGTGCGCCCTACATCGAGGCCGTTCACCGGGCACGCAAGGTGCTCGGTGGGGGGATGCGGCAGGCCGGCATCATCGCCGCGGCGGGCATTGTGGCTCTGGAGACGATGACGGCGCGACTGGCTGAGGACCACCGTCGCGCGCGCCAGCTGGCTGAGGGTTTTGCCCAGTTGCCGGGTGTCGACGTGGGTCCGGCACACACGAATATCTTCTATTTCTCGCTGCGGGAGGACTGCTCTCTTGACGGTCCGGCGCTAGCGGCGGCCCTGAAGGCACGGGGCGTGCTGTTGCCGAACCGAGGCCCGCGGAGCTTCCGAGTGGTCACGCACGTCTGGATCACGGATGAGGATGTTGTTCACGTGCTCCAAGCCATGCGAGCGATCTTGGCCTGACTCCGGTGTGGGGTCCGGTACCACGCCTGAAGGCCAGGCGGACCGGAGCGAGCCGGTGCTAGCCTTCGGGCCCGTGACCGGCAGAGCCGCTGGCGCCTTGGGTCGCTGGTGTACTACTGAACTGCGGGGCTACCCAGGCTGCGATCAGGGTGGTCATAGGCACAGCAAGCAGCAGTCCGATGCTGCCGACCAGCGCGCGCAGGATCTCCTCGGCGATCAGCTCCCGGTTGATCGTCAGATACCAGGGTTCGGGGTAGAGATAGAAGAGGATGAAGAGCGGCAGCGCGGTACTTGCATAGGCGATGATCAGTGTGTTGACCATCGATGTGAGGTGTGAGACGCCGACTCGCATCCCACGACGGCGCAGCTCTGCAGATCTCAGGTCAGGATCGGTCTTGGAGAGCTCAAAGACGGTGACCGTCTGGGCGATGATCACGTCATCGAGCACACCGGCAGCGCCCAAGATGATGCCCGCCAACAGGAGGCCGCGCATCTGGATGGTGACGCCGGTCGCCTGCAAGTAGAGCGTCTCCTCGGACCCAAAGCCTGTCAGATAGGCGACTTCGGCTGCCAGGATCGCAATTGCACCGGTAATGGCTAGGCTGACCAGCACGCCAAGGAGCGCGGTGTGGCCGACCGCGTTCCATCCCTGAAGCAGGTAGAGCGTGGCTGCCAACAACAGGGCTGAGCCGACCATCGTGACGAGGACGGGATCCCGGTTGGCGAGGATCTGGGGCAAGATGAAGCCGCCAATGAAGAGCCAACTCACGGCGAGGCCCAGAAGCGCCCGCAGCCCCTGCCAACGGCCCACGCTCACCGTCACAGCGGCAAAAAGGGCGCCGATCAGCGCCAGCGGCAGCAGCCTGACGTGATCGGCAACCTGCACAACGATCTCCGGCGCTTCATTGGCTTCGGTCTCGTCCCCGGCTGGATTCTGGTTCAACTGAGAGATCATCACGAGCGCTTGGCTGCCCTGGCGGAAGCGCACGGCGCTCAGGGTGGGGCCCATGCCGTTGTATTCCACCTCGAAGATCTCCCCTTTGTAGGGCCCGGCACTCAGGACCTGCAGGACGAGCCGCTGTGAGACGGTGACAAAGCCATCCTCAGTCTGCGTTTCGGTCTCGGCCTCGATCCGCTCCACGCGGGCGCGCACCGTCGTGCTGACGTCCGGCAGTAGGGCCTGTTGGTAGCCAATCGGTGGGCGGGTCAGATGCAAACCCAGCACGGCGGATGCCAAAACCGCCAGGGACAACACAGCGGCTGCTTCTAGCAGATAGCGCGTGACTCGACGACGTTGACTCATCTTGATGGATCCCTTGGGTTCAGGATTATAGCGCATTTTCCCAGCTGACCTAGAATGGGGCAGGTCACTGAGCTTACGGAAGATCGGGGGGGGGCACAGGTGGAAGCACTCGCCAAGCTGGTGCGGGCGGAGACGGGACTTGAGAGGGGTTCGCAGGACGTGGATGGCCTTCTCGGAGAGAAGCCATGACCCGCCGGAAGACCCCTAACTTCAGCGAGCAACTCGCTGCGGTCACCGATGTCGATCCGTCAGTGGCCGAGGTTGTCCTGGCCACGGCTGTCGACTACATCAAGGCGCAGCATCCGGAGCTGTCGTCACGCGTCGATGGGCTACTGGCGGACCGCCGCTGGACATCCAGAGCAGCCCGGTTGATCGGCAGACTGGCGCGCCCTTTCCGTCCTAGAGCCACACCCAGACGACCCACAGAAGAATGGTAACAAGTCCGATGCCCAATCGGGCAACCGTGGCCCATCCCCAACCCAGCAACCAGTTCTTTGTAGCGTTCCAGGCTTTCTCGGCGTTGTGCTGGTAGGCCATCTCGGCTGCGAAGAGCGCTGCCACAGTCAGCAGAATCCCACCGATAGGGGTCAGAAGGAGACTGGCGATCAGGCCCACCCCCGAGGCAATCGCAACCGATGCCCAGCGGGCGCCACCCTGGCGTGCGCCTTTGATGCTGAAGAAGTTGTCGGTGAACAGCGAGATGATCGTGAGGAGCGTGATGAAGCCGAACAGAATAGCCCCCCGTGTGCCGAATCCTGTGACGATCCCGTGAACTAGGATCAACACCCACATCACCGTAGGGGCAGGGAATACGGGAATGACCGTGCCGAACCAGGTGAGGATCAGCAAGACTAGAACGATGATGCGCAGTGTGGTATAAGCCCAAGGTAGCATAGTTCTCTCGATCAGGTTGAAAGCCGGGGGCGGTTTCTAGTCTGCAAGCTAGCCCCCGGCCATGAGATGGATGACGCGGATATCGGCTTCGTCGGGGACCTGTGTGTCGTTGTAGGCGTGGTGGGGCACCAGGACACCGTCAATGGTGACGACAACGCGTGGGAAGGTGTAGCGCAGGTGATCCAGAAGGTCGCTGACAGTCATGTCTTCGCGCCACGGCAGGCGATCACGCCGGTTAACGGTGATCATGGTTCAGCACGGGAACCTGGCGGGCCGGCAAGTGGCGACCACCTGATGGCAACCATGGTGTCATAGGTGTCGTCTCACCACGGCCAATACCTCGGGGTAGTCGATGCCCAGTGTTTGGAGCGTCTCCACTGTAGGTACACCCTGAGGCGTCCAACCGCGCCGGGCGTAGACGGCATCGATCAGCTTCTCGTACTGGGCGGTGCGATAGCGGCGATGCGCCGTCAGCTTCTCCTCCATGGACATCGCAGTGGGATCCAGTTCTAGCCACGTTCTGAGTTGGTCATCGTAGCGTTCCTGCCGTGATCGGTATTCCGCTGCCGTCACCGGTCCCGCAGACCGGTAGGGAATGGCATCGTGGGCTCGAAGACCTTTGCCAAGACGGATGTTGAAGACGCGCTGGAAGTTGTAGACGCGCTCTGACATACGGATCAGGTCCTGCGGCGTCACCTCTTCCCCTGTCACCCCGCTGAAGATCTCCACATAATTGTCGACGTGGTGGGGGATCTTGGCGGGCTCGATAGCGAGGGCATTCTTGGGGTCGACGACGTCATTCCACGGGAGTTTGCAGAAGCCACACAGGCCAAACCACGTGCGCCACATCGGGAAGTAGTGCAGTGCTTCCGCTTTGTCCTCAAAGGTCGGTAGCTGGTTGTTCACTTGGTCCATGAAGATCAGCCAGGCCTCATCATGTTGCGGCCCCTTGTTGGTGAGACCGTAGCCACCTTGTTGGGCCAGGGACTCCTTGGTCATATACTCGGAGTACTCCAGGCCTTTCGCTTCCATGCCGATATCATCCAGGAACTCACGATCAAGGCCGAAGGTGTCGGCAAAGATCGCCTTCATCTTGCGGATGCCTTGGCCGAAGGTCCGTCCGAAGCCCTCGCCCGCGGCAATCTGATGCAGGACTGCGAGGGCCGCCTGCGCGTTGCCGAACTTCAGCTCAAGCCCGCCAGTGTGTTCGCCGGTCAGCAGACCTGCCTCGAAGCATTCCATCACGAAGGCCATACCGGTCCCAAACGAGATCGTATCGATGCCGTACGTGTCACAGTAGAAGTTCAGCTCCAGGATTGCCGCCGGGTCGAAGATGCCGCAGTTGCTGCCAACCCCGGCGATTGTCTCGTACTCAGGTCCATCCACAATCACACAGCTGCCTGCATAGGGACCTGTCTGGAGTTTGTAGTTATCCACAGCGTGGGCGCAGGCCACGGTGCAGCCGAACCAACAGCCGTCGGGCAGATTCTGCGTATAGCGTTTCTCCCAGATATCGCCGTTGATCTTGGGTGTCTCAGGATGTGACCCGTACTGGAAGTTCTTGACCGGCAATAGATCGTAGTCATCCATGATCTGGACGAGATACGACGTGCCCCGGCTGCGCATCCGGTTCTGCACCGGGTCCCAGCGGGCGACCTCGCGATGCATGTCGGCACTCGTCTCAGCGATGCGGTTCAGGTCCGCAGGCTGGTTCGCTTTCCCGTCAAAGGGCAGCGTTCGAACCACCAGCGCCTTGACACGCTTGTGCCGCAGGACGGTGCCGATCCCGCCTCGACCTGCCTGCTTGTACCTGAGATCCTTGCGCTTACGATCATAGAGGCTGAAGTTCAGGCAGCCCATCAACGAGTGCTCCGAGCCGAGCCCCGCGGTAACGAAGGCCATCAGACCGCGGTCGGTTTCATCAGCGGCGAACTGATCATTGAGCCAGTGTCCCAAGACATGCGTATTGGTTGGACTGTCCTCGGGCGCCGCGATGATCTGCACGCGACCCGCAGGCGCATCGATGAAGACGATGACGTCTCTATCCGCCACGCCCTGCACCTCGATGGCATCCCATCCGGCGAACTTCAGGTAGGGCCCGAAGTGCCCACCGGCGTTGCTGTCGATCGGGACGTCCGTGAGCGGCGATATCGTGGTGGCGATCGATTTGCCGGATCCGGGGTACTGCGTGATGCCGCCACAGGGACCTGAGGCGATCACTACCTCGTTCTCTGCGTCATCCCATC
>JAFGNI010000613.1 GCA_016927095.1 Anaerolineae bacterium
CTTACCTGAGCACCACCGCCGGGGGCTTCGAGATGCCGTCGCGGCAGGGGACGTGGGCGCCGTTGCGCGCCATGCCGCCGCACTGAGCGGCTGCGGCCCGGGTCTGACGCCCTCCGGAGACGATTTTCTTGCGGGCTGGATGCTGGCCCTCTGGGCGACGCACCATCCCGGGCGGCAGGCTCTCTGCGAGACCATCTGCCGGTCGGCACAGGGACGAACGACCCGGCTGAGCCTGGCCTTCCTGGAAGCGGCCCGTCGCGGTGAAGCCGATCAGAGATGGCACAACCTGTTGCTGGCCTTGTCCGAAGGCGGTGAAGGTGACGTCGACACGATTGCAGCCGCGATGGCAGCTATCAGTTCTTTTGGCGCCACCTCTGGCGTGGATATGCTTGACGGCTTTGTGGAAGGAATCAGCGTCGTCACCCAGCCTACCTGTGGACAGTAGACGTAGGAGGTCGACTTGATCACCCAAACGTTGGTCAAAGCAGGGCAGTACTACGATTCCGTGACGTTGCTTGAGGTTGCCCAGACCTTGCTGGATCTTGTTGGCGTGCAAGATGCTGCCGTTGTGATGGGCACGCCTGCCAATAAGGGCATTCTGGAGAATGCGCAACTGCTCACCCCGGAGGCCCAAGCGGCTTCCCCCGATGACCTTGTGATCGCTGTGCGCGCCGATACCGGCGAGACAGCATCGCATGCGATCGACCGCGCACAGCAAGCCTTGACAGAGTCCCGCCAGGTGCCAGGCGGGGCCGCGGCTGCCCCGAGACCCAAGACGGTGGCGGCGGCTGCCTCGCAGCTTGAGGGCGCCAACATCGCGCTCATCTCCGTAGCAGGTCGCTACGCAGCCAACGTCGCCCGCGAGGCACTCAAGTCCAATCTGCACGTTTTCTTATTCAGCGACAACGTGTCGGTCGAGGACGAGGTAGCCCTCAAGCAGATGGGCCGGGAGCGGGGCCTTCTCGTGATGGGCCCGGATGCGGGTACCGCCATCATCAACGGGCGAGCCTTGGGTTTTGCCAATGATATCCTCACGACACCACCCGCCGAGGGAGGCGTGGGGATTGTGGCCGCCAGCGGCACCGGACTGCAGGCCGTCACGACACTCCTGGCACAGCGTGGCGTGGGGGTCACCCAGGCCATTGGCACCGGCGGGCGCGACCTTTCGGAAGACGTCGGCGGGATCATGATGGTAGAATCGGTACGCGCCCTGCAAGCAGATCCCGCCACCCAAGTATTACTCCTTGTCTCCAAACCACCTGCCCCTGCGATCGCCAAGGCGGTCCTCGCAACGCTTCAGGACAGCCAGAAGCCCGCGATTGTCTGTTTCCTCGGAGGCAAGAAACGGGCGATCCGCGAGGCGGGGGCCATCGTCGCCGCGGACCTTGAGAAAGCCGCCGTCATCGCCGCGGAGGTGGCTAGTGGCGGTGAGGCCGACGGCGCGCTCAAGGCACTCAAGCGACGGAATCGCGAGCTGAAGGCCCAGGCCAGCGAACTGAGATCCAAGCTCTCAAATGGTCAGCGCTACTACCGCGGGCTATTCAGTGGCGGCACATTCTGCTACGAGACCCAGCTGATCTTGCAGAAGCAGTGGCCCGAGGATCGCGTGAACTCGAACGCCCCCCTACAGAAAGAGAACCAGCTGGCGAACGCGGCTGTAAGCGTTGGACACACTGCGGTGGATCTAGGCGAGGACGAGTTCACCGTCGGGCGTCTCCACCCGATGCTCGACCCGGCACTGCGGAACCGCCGTCTCGTCCATGAGGCGCGGGATCCCGAAACTGCGGTGATCTACATCGACGTTGTCCTAGGCTATGGCGTCCATCCCAATCCCGCGGGCGCCGCTGTGGAGGCAATCCACGAAGCTCGGGACTATCTGAAGCGCGAAGACCGTGACGTCATCTTCCTGGCGCACGTGTGCGGAACGGACACCGACCCTCAGAACGCTGCCCGGCAGAGCGAGATCCTGCAGCAGGCCGGCGTGATCGTGCTGCCGACCAACGCAGCGGCTGCGCGCCTGGCGGCCTATATCCTTCGTTAGTCGAGGCCATTTCCCTATCCGCCAAGCTGCCCAAGATAAAGGAGCACAGCATATGGCAATTCAGGATCTGTTCGGCCAACCCTTGAAGGCAGTAAACGTTGGGCTGGCGAGCTTCGCTGAGAGCTTGGAGAACCAAGGCGCCGCCGTTATTGACGTCGATTGGCGTCCGCCGCTGCCAGGTTACACGCATCTTGCCCGCACGAAAACCGGCATCGACATAGACGCCGCCAACGAGGAGGCTGTGGCACGCATTCGAACCGGCAGGCCCAGGCTAGTAGGCATGGGGATTGCGCGCGACGTGATCCCCGGCATGGAAGCCAAGATGATCCTTCACGCGGGTCCGCCGATTACCTGGGAGCGGATGTGTGGCCCGCAGCGAGGCGCCGTCATGGGCGCTGCCGTCTACGAGGGGTGGGCCGAGACCTACGATGACGCCGCCGACCTGGCGGCCTCCGGCCAGATCATCTTCGATCCTTGCCACCACCACCACACTGTTGGACCGATGGCGGGAATTGTCTCCCCTTCAATGCCCGTCTTCATCGTGGAGAACGAGACGTACGGGAACGTGACCTATGGCACACAGAACGAAGGCCTCGGGCGCGTGCTGCGCTATGGCGCCTACGGGGACGACGTGCTGGCTCACCTCAAATGGATGGAGACGGATCTCTACCCCGCCCTCAAGGCGGCGCTACGCAGGACGGGGCCGGTTGACCTGCGCAGCATCATCGCGCAAGCCCTGCATATGGGCGACGAGGTTCACAACCGCAATCGCGCCGCAACGTCGCTCCTCATCCGTCAGATCGCGCCCGCCCTGATCGAGACCACCACGAAAAAGCGTGCACAAGAGGTGCTGAAGTTCATCGACAGCAACGACCACTTCTTCCTGAACCTCTCTATGGCAGCGATTAAGGCGATGTTGGAACCCGCGGAGTCCGTCGAGGGGAGTTCGATCGTCACGGTGATGGCGCGCAACGGCACAGACTTCGGCATCCGCGTTGCTGCGCTCCCGGACCGCTGGTTTACCGCACCCGCGCCCATCGTGGATGGCCTGTGGCTCCCAGGCTACTCAGCCGAAGATGCCAATCCGGACATCGGCGACTCCAGCATCACAGAGACCGGCGGGCTTGGGGGATTTGCGATGGCGGCGGCGCCTGCGATCGTCCGCTTCGTAGGTGGGACATCCGATCTGGCGCTCAGCGTCACCCAGGAGATGGCCCAGATCGCGGTGGGCCACCACGAGTTCTTCACCGTCCCGGCCCTGAACTTCCAGGGAACCCCATTAGGCATCGACGTCCGCCAGGTCATGGCGAGTGGCATCCTGCCTTTCATCAACACCGGCGTCGCCCACAAAGAGCCCGGCGTGGGCATGGTTGGGGCGGGTCTGGTGCGCGCGCCGCGGGCGTGCTTCGAGCAAGCCTTCGAGGCACTAAAGGAGATGTGTGAAGGGGCCTAGGCCCCATTGTCAAGTCGACTTAGCTCACTATCAGAACCAATAGGAGGCAACCACGATGAAGCTTATAGACCTTACGATTCCACTGGGCATCGCCACCCCACCTTGGCCAACCTACGAGCCCCTTCAAGTCAAGTACTTCAAGCGCTTAGCCCCGAATGGCGCCAATGGGCAGGTGGTCACGCACTCGAACCACTTAGGCACGCACCTGGACGGCGAGATCCACTTCTTCACCGCAGGAAAGGACATCGCGGAACTGGACATGGACTTCCTCGTCCACGATGCTGCCATTGTCGACCTGTCAAGCGTTGTAGCCGACTACGACATCTACACCTCGGAGATGATCGAGGACCAGGTCGAAGTCCGCGAGGGTGATATCCTGATCATCCACACCGGCTTCCATCACTTCGGCTGGGACATGCCCACCGCCGATGAGATCCGCTATATGGTGCAACATCCCGGCCCAGATCGTGAATTCGCCGTATGGGCGAAGAGCAAAAAGCTGCGCTGGATCGGCGTCGACTGTGGCAGCGCGGACCATCCGATGAACACCATCATCCGCGACTGGATGCCACGCCAGGCTCGTCAGGCTGAAGCGCATTTCCAGAAGACCTTCGGTAAGGGCCTTGCCGACGTCTTCGACGACACGAAGTACCAACTGATGCACATCGAGATGTTCCCGGAGGGCATCATCCACGCCGAGTGCATCGGGGGGGACATCGACCTCCTGATCAACCGGCGTGTGCAGCTCGGGTTCTTCCCCTGGCGTTTTGTGGGCGGTGAGTCCAGCATCGGACGCTGTGTGGCTTTCGTGGATGACGACGAGTACGAAGACCTCATGGCCAAGAAGGAGGCACTGCCCAAGACCAAGTTCGGCGACGCCTATGACCCAAGCCACGTCCAGAGCTTGAACGACCAGGTCAAGGCCCGACAGAACTAGAGCACGCTGCACGAAGGCAGCGCGCGATCGTTAAGGAGACGAAGATGAAAGTTGACATGGAACTTGAGGCTGTGTTGCGGCCCCCAGAGTTTCCCCAGCCGCCCTACCCCGCCAAGGTGATCACCCTGGCGAATAGCAAACGCTTGGTCGTGCGTGAGGTGACCCGCGACGACGTCCCGACGCTCCTGAAGGCCGTCCACCCGACGCTCTTCATCGATAAGGACTACTACAACGTCGTGGGCGCTCGTCTCTATTCCGAGCTGCTCGCCTGGCAGTATCATCGCGTCCAGAACGAGTTCTGCCTGGTCGGACAGATTGAGGGCATTCTGGTCGGGATGGTGAACAGCCGCATGTACAGTCCGAAGACCGGCATGAGCTTGCACACGCTTGCCATCGATCGCGGCCTCCGCATCGGCGCACACCTCTTCGCTGCCAAGATGGAGCACCATATCGAGTACCTCGGTCAGGACGAGGTGATGATTGTCGCGGAAAGCCCTATCGGCTTCCGCCGCTGGATGATCGAGTACGGCCTCGAACCAACGACGATCCCCCACGAGCTAGGCGGCGCGCCGTCGTACCGCCTGACGCGCGAGCTCTACTTCGCCAGCAAGCCCCGGCTTGTCGTGGGCGATCGACCGGTGCCCGCCGACCTGATGGCGGAGGCTGAAAGGGAGATCGAGGTAGCCGACGAAGCGAAGATCCGCGAGAAGATCGCCGGGTTGAAGGGGAGGTAAGCCATGAGAGACGTTGCAGTGATCGGCGTGGGGATGATCCCCTTCGGCCGTCGTGATCAGGACACATTGGTGGATATGCTGGCCTACGCCTCCACGAAGGCACTGGATGACGCGGATCTCGGCGACCGCAAGGTCGGCGCGGTCTACGTCGCCAATATGGGCGGCGGCATCTTGCAGCACCAGACCGCCATAGCCAGTGCGCTGGTAGACCGGCTGAGTCTGCTACCGGCAGCCGCAGACACGGTGGAAAACGGGCCGGCGTCAGGCGGCTCTGCGGTGAAGAACGGCGTGCTGGCGGTGGCTTCCGGCTACTATGATGTCGTGCTCGTCGCTGGGGGTGAGAAGATGCGTGAGGTCAACGGCTGGAAAGCCACCGACTTCGTGGCCACCCTGACGCATCCCCAGGTGGAATACCCTTACGGCATCACGCTGCCGGGAATGGCTGGGATGTTCACCCGGCTCTATATGGAGAAGTACGGCCTCACGCGCGAAATGCTGGTAGCCGTCGCGACCAAGAACCAGGAGATGGGCGCGCTCAACCCCTACGCGCACGTGGAGATGATCATCACGAAAGAGGGCATCCTTGACAGTCCGCACAGTGTGGTGAACAACCCCCCGATGGCGGACCCCCTCCACCTCTATGATGCTTGTCCCGTGAGCGATGGCGCAGCAGCGGTGCTTCTCTGCCCGCTGGAGATGGCCCAGGAGCTGACCAAACATGTGCCGGTCGTCGTGGCAGGCTTCGGCCAGGCGACGGACACCCACACACTGCAGGAGAGAGACGATCCCACCGATCTCAAGGCTGTCACACTGGCGGCGCAGCAGGCGTTTGCAATGGCAGGTGTGGGACCGGAGGCCGTGGACGTCGCCGAGCTCCACGACGCCTTCACGATCCTTGAGATAGCCGAGAGCGAGCACGTGGGCTTCTTTGCCAAAGGTGAGGGCGGGAAGGCAGTGCTGGCTGGTGAGACGCGTCTGGGCGGCAAGATACCCATCAACGTCTCGGGAGGGTTGAAGGCACGGGGCCACCCGGTCGGCGCTACGGGGGTCGCCCAAGTGGTGGACATCGTCTGGCAACTGCGGCACGAGCTGCCCGAGGAACGGCAGGTTCCGGATGCCGAGATCGGGCTGACCGTGAACTTTGGAGGCTTTGGCAATAATGTGGTCTCCCTGATCCTCAAGAGAGCGTCCTGAAGCGAGGTGACATCGTGACCGAGATTGAGATTACTGGGTACAAGTGCAAATCGTGCGGCCGGATCCACTACCCGAAGCATGAGCAATGCTTGGACTGCAAGCACCGGGAGTTTGAGCCGGTAGCGCCTGAAGGCAACGCAAAGTTGCTCGCCTATACGCAGATCTTCAACCTGCCGTGGGGCTTTGATGAACGTTTTCTGATCATCGGCGTTGGTGAGTTTGAGAATGGTCTCAAAGCCATGGGACAGATCAAGGCTGACTCGCTCAAGAAGCTCAAGCCGGGCATGAAGCTCAAAGCTAGCTGGGCGCCTGTCCGGATGGAAGCTGGCGGGCCGGTCTATGGCGTGGTCTACGAACCGCTGAGGTAAACCGGGCGCCACGCTGCTGCATGAAGGGAGGTGATAGCGGACCGGCAATGCTGGAATCGTATGGTGACCGCTCTCTCACTCATTTAGCCAGGAGGTAAGCAGTCCATGTCGGCAAAAGGGAAAACAGAGGCGAAAGTCTTCGGATATCTGCCCAATGAGGCCCCGCCCTTCGGTCAGATGGTGCTATTGGGTTTCCAGCACGTCCTGACAATGTTCCCAGCGACCGTTCTAGTTGCACTGCTCGTGGGTTTCGATGTAGGCACGGTCCTTACCGTGTCCGGCATCGCAACACTCGTGGCACTGGCCCTGTCATACGTCTGGATCGGCAAGTTCATTCCGCTTTACTATGGTTCGTCCTTCAGCTACATCGCAGCAACGTTGACCCTGACCAATGCTGAATACGGTGTCTATGCCGGTGATGCAGTCCGCTTGGCCCAAGTCGGCATTGTCGCCACAGGCATCGTCAACATCCTCGTGGGATTCCTCATCATGCGCGCCGGCAAGGACGCCCTGGACCGGGTCCTACCGCCTGTGCTCACAGGTACGGTCGCGCTGGTCATTGGCGTGACGCTGGGCGGCTCGGCTCTGGATATGGCTAGCGCCAACTGGCTTGTCGCGATCATCACCTTGATCGTGACCGTCGTCTTCTCGGTCTACCTACAAGGGAAGGGATTCGTTGGCCTCCTGCCGATTCTACTGGGCGCCATTGTGGGCTACATCATCAGCATCCCCTTTGGGCTCGTCAATTTCCGCCCGGTGATCGATGCAAGGCTGTTCACCTTCCCGAGGATCACGCTTCCCGCGTTCGGCAACCCAAGGGCTTGGGAATCTGTGTTCGCGATCGCCATCATCGCAATCGCCACAATCCCCGAGTCAACCGCCCACCTCTACCAGATCAGTCTCTACGTAGACAAGCTGGCGGACGATCTGGGCCGCAAGCGCTATGCGCTGAGTCAGCACATCGGCAAGAACCTGGTGCTCGATGGGCTTGGTGACTTCATCAATGGTCTGTTGGGTGGCGTCGCGGGCACCAACTACGGCGAGAACAACTCGTTGATGGCAATCACCCGCAACTACTCGGGCCCCGTGCTGCTCGCGGCCGCAGTGCTCGCGATTCTGCTCGGTTTCGTCGGCAAGCTGTCGGCCCTGGTCGGCACCGTGCCGGTGGCGGTCACCGGTGGGCTGGCGATCTATCTCTTCGGCGTCATCGGTATGCAAGGTATCGCGCTGATCCAGTCGGAGAAGGTCAACCTCTTCGATCCGCGGCAGCTGGCGGTTGGCGCGGTCGTCACGATCGTTGCCATCGGCGGGCAGATCATGGGCGGCTATATCCCGATCCCGATCCCGGGCGTCTTCCCGGATGGCCTCCCCTGTATCGCAACGGGCGCGGTAGCTGGCATCCTGCTCAACCTCATCTTCTTGTTCGTCCCAATCGAGAAGTTCGGGGTAGTGATCCCGGACGCTGACTAGACCCGTTGGCAGAGGCCAGGCTGGTTCTCCTGGCCTCTGCCTCCCCTAGACCGAGCGAAGGCAAGCAAAACGCAGCGCTTCGGCCCTGCGCTTTCCTTGTCGTCGGTCCTATAGTCCGGCACAGGAGGTGCGCGCAATGCAGCCATTTGATTACTATAGCCCCAAGACCTTCGATGAAGCATTTCGACTGTTGTCTCAGCCCGAGAAAAAGGCGATCGCCGTCGCCGGGGCAACCGACGTCATTCCCCAAACGCGAGATGGTGTTATCGCCCCAGATGTCGTCGTTGACATCAAGCGACTTCCCGGCCTCAGAAGCCTGACCACAGAGGACATCGAGCCGTGCTGTGGGTGCTCGCCTGGTTCCTGTCTCTATGTTGGCGCCGCCGTCACGATGAACGAGCTGGCGCGCTCTGAGTTGGTCTGGTCACGCTGGCCTGCGCTGTCCGACGCTGCCGCGTCTATGGGCAACGAGCAGGTCCGCAACCGGGCCACGATCGGGGGCAACATCTGTACGGCTTCACCGGCCGCCGACTCAGCACCGGCACTCTACGTCCTCGAGGCCACCGTTCTGATCAAGGGACCTCAAGGGGACCGCTGCGTGCCCATCAGCCGGTTCTTCACAGGCCCCAAACGAAACGCGCTGCGGCCTGGTGAGATCGTCACAGCGCTGCTGATCCCAAAACTGCCAGAGGGCACACTGAGCCACCATGAGAAACTGAGCCGCCGCAAAGCGGGTGACCTATCGATCGCCAGCGTGGCGGTGCTAGCAATGCCGGGAGAGCGCAGTTATCGCTGGCGACTGGCGCTGGGGGCGGTTGGCCCCACGCCCATCCGATCTGAGGAGTCAGAGGCGATCCTGGCAACCGGCCTTGACGACGAGGCCATCGACCGGGCGGCGGCCTCTGCCTACGGCTGCTGTTGCCCCATCGGCGATATCCGTTCGGGCCTGGAGTATCGCCAGGCTATGGTAGTGAACCTCACACGCAGAGCCATCAAGGCAGTCAGGGCTCAGCTACCTACAGAGTGAAAAGGAGCGACGGATGCTACACGAGATCAGCCTTAAGGTGAACGGCGACACAGTGACCGTTGCTGTGAGGTCGCACCAGACACTGCTGCAGGTGCTCCGGGAGGAACTGGGCATCACCAGCCCCAAACGAGGCTGCGAGAATGGGGAGTGCGGTGCTTGCACCGTCATCATGAATGGATTGCCCGTGAACTCCTGTATGGTATTTGCGCCGGAGGCCGATGGCGCGGAGATCGAGACCGTGGAGGGCCTCGCGCCGGAAGGCAAACTGCACCCCCTCCAAGAGGCCTTCATCAAGCACAACGCGGTCCAGTGTGGTTTCTGCACCCCCGGCATGCTGATGAGCGCGAAGGCCCTACTCGATCGCAATCCACATCCCAGCGAAGAGGAGATTCGCGCTGCCCTCGTCGGCAACCTCTGCCGGTGCACCGGCTACGTCCGGATCGTCGAAGCTATCGCTGATGTAGCAAGTACAAAAGGAGGCGACAATGACTAGTAGACCCTCCCAAGCAGAGACGCCCAATCCGGTCGGCAAGAGCGTCCCACGCGTGGACGCGTTCGAGAAAGTCACGGGGTCGGCCAAGTTCGTCGACGATATGGCCTTCGGACCCGGCTTGCTCTACGGTAAGATCATCCACAGTCCCATCGCGCACGGCCTGATCAAGTCTATCGACGCGTCTGAGGCTTTGGCCGTGCCCGGGGTGAAAGCCGTCGTGACCGGGCAGGACAATCCCACGCGGCTCGGCCTCTACCTCAAAGATCGTTTCATCTTCGCCTACGACCGCGTGCGCTACGTCGGTGAATCTGTCGCCGGGGTTGTGGCCATCAGTGAGGAGATCGCCGAGCGTGCGGCAGCGCTGGTCCACGTCGAGTATGAAGCGCTTCCACCCGTGTTCGATCCGCTAGAGGGCGCACAGCCCGGTGCTCCCCTGATCCATCCGGACCTCGGCAACTACGAAGTGGTCAACTTCATCTTTCCTGAACCCGGCACCAATATCTCCGAACACTTCAAGCTGCGCAAAGGCGATGTGGACAGCACCTGGGCGCAGTGCGCCGACATCGTCGAGGGTACGTACACCCTTCCTCAGATCCAACACGCCCCCCTCGAGACACACGTCGCTGTTGCCCGCTGGGATCTATCCGGCGAAGTCACCCTATGGGCAGCGTCGCAGTCACCCTTCGCCCAGCGTGACCTTCTATCACAGTCGCTGGGAATCCCTCACGGTAACATCCGCGTGATCTCTCCCTACGTTGGGGGAGGTTTCGGCGGGAAGGCGGGCATCTCGATCGAGGCCAACGTGGTGCTCATGGCCAGAGCGGTACAGGGACATCCGGTCAAAGTGCGGATGACCCGCGAGGAGGAGTTTGTCGCGACGAACGTTCGCCAGAGCCTGATCGCCAAGTACAAGATCGGGTGCGATGCGGAGGGCAACCTTCTCGCGATGGAGGTCGCTTACTACTTCGGCGGCGGCGCCTACAACGACTACGGGGTCAATATCGCCCGCGCCGCCGGGTACTCCTGCACCGGCCCCTACGACATCCCTAACGTTAAGGGCGACTCTTACTGCGTCTATACGAACCAACCTATCGGCAGCGCTATGCGGGGCTTCGGAATGCCGGAGATTCACTGGGGCATTGAGCAAATCATGGATCAACTAGCTGCCCATATCGGCATGGACCAGGCAGAGTTCCGCCGCAGGAACTGTGTACTCACCGGCGACACAATCCTGACCGGTATGACAATGCCGCAGGTCGACCTGCCAGCCTGCATCGACAAGGTGACGGACGCGATTGGTTGGAATGTCCCGGCCAAACCCTCGGCACCGCACAAGAAACGTGGCAAGGGGATCGCCATTATGTGGAAAGCCCCGGCGATGCCCCCTAATCCCGGCAGCTCGGCGATTGTCCGCTTCAACGAGGATGCCACGCTCAATGTCTATGTGGGAGGCCAGGAACTCGGGCAAGGCGCTTTCACCGTTGCCGCCCAAATGGCTGCGGAGGCCCTGGGTATCCCCTTCGAATGGGTACGTGTCTCCGCCAATCCGGTCGACACCAAGTACAGCCCGTACGAATGGCAGACGGTCGCCAGCCGGATCACCTGGTCGATGGGCAACGCCGTGAAGGCCGCTGCAGAGGAGGCTAAAGCCAAGATCCTCGACATCGTGGCCACGTATTGGGACGAAGATCCTGACGACCTCGACATCAAGAACGGCATGGTTGTATCCTATGAGTCTGAACGCGAACAGCCCCTCCAGAACATGGTCGTCTATGGCCTACCCAACGAGAACTTCGAGGGCTGGCAAGGGGGGCCCGTGGTCGGCACGGGTAAGTTCATGCCGACCTATGTCACCGGTCTTGATCCCGAGACAGGCCAAGGTACGCGTGCCGTGGTGCACTACACTGTGGGTGCGCAAGCCGTAGACCTCGAAGTTGATACGGAGACCGGTGCAATCGAGATCCTCAAGATCGCTAGTGCCTATGACGTCGGCAAAGCCATCAATCCTGATCTGGTGATGACCCAGATCGAGGGTGGGGCTGTCCACGGTATGAGTTCCGCTTTTGAGGCGCTGCGCTTCGACGATCAGGGACGGCCCATCAACGGCAGCTTCGTCGACTATAAGATCGCCACCGCGATGGACGCGCCAAAGGAGATCCACGGCGACATCGTTGAGATGCCCCTAGAGGACGGGCCTTGGGGCGCACGAGGTGTGGGCGAGCACGTGATGGTTCAGACAGCGCCCGCCATCGCCAACGCACTCTACGACGCAACCGGCATCCGCTTCCAGGACCTGCCGCTTTCCAGCGAAAAGGTCTACTTGGCGCTGCACCCAGAGGGTATCGAGCTGAGCTGTGAGCTGCCCACGCCCCTGACGGCTGGCGACTAGGTCGCGCGCCGTCGCGCCGGCACACCCTGGCCCCGGGGTCCTCACGGATCCTGGGGCCTTTCTCATTACCGGATGAACCGCCACGCGCCAGCGTGCAACCCGACGCCGCCTAGTGCGTAAGTATACATAGAGTCCGGAACCGGCAGGTTCCGAGTTTGCCAAGCATAGTTCGGAGGTAGGAATGTCAGAAAAACCAGATTCCCGACCCGGTGGCGGCGGCACGAATGCTGAACCGGTCCGCCCTGGAGACTACCAGCGCAGACAAAGTGAAGCACCCAGCACACGGCGAAGCGCGCCCTCGCGCCGGGGATCCCCATCGCTTTTCTGGCCGATTGCGCTCATCGGGTTGGGTGTCCTGCTGCTGCTTTCCAACATGGGCCTCATCCCTGCAACCAGCTGGGCTGTGCTATGGCGACTATGGCCCATCGCGCTCATCGCACTGGGGCTTGACGTACTAATCGGCCGGCGTTCAATTGCTGGCGCCATTGCTGGCGGCGTGCTGATCCTCCTGCTGGTGGGCTTCGCCATTGCAGCCGCCCTCTTTGCGGAACAGATCCCGCTTCTGGTTGATCTTGCCAGAGCCCCGGTGATGAAGGTCGAGCACATTGAGCACCCGCTCGATAACGTCGAGTCAGCGGATGTGACCATCGACTACACCAGCCTGCCGGGGTACCTTGCTGCGCTGCAGGATTCCGGCAACCTGATTGAGGCGGATGTGGCCTACCGGGGCGAGTTGGTCTTCAATGTCAACAACATCAACGGCCGGGCCAACGTCAACCTCGATACCTTCCAGGTAGGGATGGCCTATGGATCCCTGCAGAGCAACCGGGAGGACGCCGTCTGGGATGTCGGATTGGCGGGCGGTCTGCCCATCGATCTTACCCTTGACGCCGGTTCCGGCTCCGGAGACTTCGACCTCACGGGGCTGGAGATCACAAGCTTCGAGCTTGACTCAGGCTCGGGCCGTATCCGCCTCACGCTGCCCGAAAGCAGCAGCTTTACCGGCACCATCGACGGTGGCTCCGGCGCGATCACGATAATCCTGCCTCCCGGGGTCGGTTTGCGCCTCGCTCTGGACGATGGAAGCGGCAGTTTCAACCCCGGGGAGCGCCTGCGCTATGCTTCAGGCGACGTCGATGATGACAGTGTCTGGGAGACTGAGGGCTTTGGTAACGCCGACTACCGCATTGAACTGAGCCTCGACCAGGGCTCGGGAAGTGTAACCTTCGAGTAACGTCCCGCCCAAGGCACCCAGACTGGAGAACATCCCCGCTCAGGATTGGGCGGGGATGTTTGCTGCGGTTCTTATGTGAACTTCCTTGTGTCATCCGGCATGGAACGGGTGTAGGTAATCAAGATCCACCCACAACTACAGCGTTCCAAGGAGGAGACCGATGACCCACGGAGACCGGGCCACACTCGCTGGCCTCACACTGACCGCCATCCTCGTTGCCGGCTGCGGCGCCCTTGCGGCGCCGGGCTCCCCACCTGCAGCACCTGAGCTGTATGTGCTTCAAGAGGCGCCTGCCGCTGCAACCTGGCCGACACCGGCCCCTACGGCAACCACAGCCGGTGAGCCCTTCGCTCCCTCGACGGGTGGGACCGATGAGCCCAATGACCAACCCTACGGGGATATGTTCTTCGAGGACTATGGCGTCAACCCCCGCATTGACACCGAGGACGATCATCTATCGACCTTCGCCGTGGACGTCGACACAGGCTCCTATACGGTGATGCGGCGCTACATCAGCGATGGCTATCTGCCCCCGGACGAGTCAGTCCGTGTCGAGGAGTACATCAACTTCTTCGATCAGGCCTATGCGCCTCCTAAGGAGGGGGCGTTCGCCATCCATATCGACGGCGCACCCTCGCCCTATGCGGAGAACTACCATTTGGTGCGCGTCGGGCTGCAGGGCTACGAACTCCTGCCCGAAGACAGACCGGACGTTGTCCTGACCTTTGTCGTTGACGTATCAGGATCGATGGACCGGGAAGACAGGCTAGGTCTGGTAAAGGATTCGCTGGACCTCTTGATCGATGAGCTCCGTCCTACAGACCAGATCGCCATCGTCGTCTACGGCACCAACGCGCATACGCTTCTCCGGCATACGCCGGTCTCAGAGGCGGGCACGATCCGGCGAGCGCTACACATGCTGACCCCAGAGGGCGCCACCAATGCCGAGGAAGGCCTGGTCCTTGCTTACCGGCTGGCATCCCAGGCCTTCGATCCCACTGCCATCAACCGTGTGGTGCTTTGCTCCGATGGCGTGGCGAATGTCGGTCGCACGGGCCCCGAATCGATCATGTCCCAGATCGAGGAAGCAGCCGAAGAGGGCATCTACATGACAACCGTCGGTGTAGGCATGGGCAACTACAACGATGTCCTGATGGAACAGCTGGCAGATCGGGGCGACGGCTTCTATGCCTATGTCGATGACATCCGCGAGGCCGAGCGCCTCTTCGTCCACCAGCTCCCGAGCACGCTACAGGTCATCGCCCGCGATGCCAAGGTCCAAGTGGACTTCAACCCGGAGGTCGTCAGCCGCTATCGCTTGATCGGCTACGAGAACCGCGATGTGGCGGACGAGGACTTCCGCAACGATCAGGTGGACGCCGGCGAGATCGGGATGGGCCACAGCGTGACGGCGCTCTACGAGGTGAAGCTACATAGCGGGGTTCCGGCGCGGGTGGCAGAGGCCAACGTGAGCGATGCCGAAAAGCCGTCGGGCAAGTCTGCCGCGCTTCGGCAGATCAACAACATCCTCACGGTACGACTGCGGTGGGAGGATCCGGCGTCTCGCCAAGTCACGGAGATTGAGCGGGTCCTCACGCGAGAGGAGCTCGCGGATCGCTTCGAGGCGGCAGCCCCCCAGTACCAACTCACGGTAACGGTGGCGCAGTATGCCGAGATCCTAAGGGGAAGTTATTGGGCGAAGGCAGCGGGCACCACGCTGGATGACATCGCAGCCGAAGCCGACCGGATCGCGACGTCGATGCCTCGCGACGGCGACGCACAGGAGTTCGCCACGCTGGCCCACAGGGCCACCTCCCTCTCAGCTACCGAGTAGAGGAGCGCAGTGCGAAGGGGAACGGCGCCGAGGTGAGCGCCGGTCCCCTCGCTGGACATCAGTGCGTACGTCGCGCTTCTCTGGCTACCCCGGCGCGCCTATCCACCCATCGGCGGCAGGCCCAATCGCTGGCGCGTCTCGTTGAGCATACTCACCGTGCGGGAGGCACCCACCCTCGTCACACCAAGGGCCCGGACCTCCAAGAGGCGATCGAGGGAACGCACGCCACCGGCGGCCTTCACCTGCACGCTGGCTGGCGAGTGCGCACGCATCAACTTGAGATCGGCATCGGTCGCCCCCCCGGTGCCATAGCCCGTCGAGGTCTTGACCCAGTCGGCGCCGATCTCCCCACAGATCTCACAGAGCCTGATCTTGTGCTTGTCCTCGAGATAGCAGTTCTCGAAGATGACCTTGACCTTCTGCTCCTGCGCATGCGCCAGGTCAACCACGGCTTGAATATCCGCGTAGACGTAAGCCCAATCCTCGCTCAGGACCTTGCTGATGTTGACGACCATGTCCAGCTCTTGACAGCCGTCCGCCAGCGCACGCTCGGCTTCCGCTGCCTTGATCGCTGTCGTGTGACCGCCGTGGGGAAAACCAATGGTCGTGCTGGCGTAGACGGTGCTACCCGCGAGCCGCTCAGCGCAGCGCTTGAGGTAGTAGGGCATGATGCAGATGCTGCCGACGTCGAAGTCCAGGCCAACCTGGATGCCGGCCTCCAGATCCTCCTGTGTGAGTGTGGGATTAAGCAACGAATGGTCAATCATCTTGGCGATGTCCAGATACGTGAAGTCCATCTCGTCCTCCTGTGGTTACGCTTGTCACGCTCTATCCTATCACGAAACCCCGGCACAGACAGCGACGCCTGACCGCCGCCTTGTATCCTCTAGCCCGAAGGCTCTCCGGCCCGTAGCCCAATGCGACCGGGTCACTCACTTCTGCGCTCGCGACGGATCCCAAAGCCCGACGCAGTCGGGCCTCGCTCGGCGGTGTTGCAGCCGGTTCTTTGAGACAAGGATGCTATACCCACAGCAACGACCGGTTGACCTGAACGGAACGGAACCTATACTCCAGAACTACGGGAGAGCCTGTCGCATGCGTCGCGATAGCATCGAACCAAGGCCAGAGGAGGCAAACATGGGCGGGGCTACATACGATTTCGAGGGCCGGATTGTGATGGTCACCGGGGCGAATGGCAACTTGGGCAGTGCCGTCGCGCGGGCCTATGCGGGGGCCGGCGCCAACTTGGTTCTGGTAGGGCGCCGTAAGGAGCGCGTCGCGCAGGCGCTGCCGGAACTCGCCGGTCGTGAGGGGGTTTTCTTGGCCCCAGACACTGACCTGACGAACGCCGAGCCTGTGACGCACACGGTGCAGGCGGCCCTGGCGCGGTTCGGGCGGATCGACGTCCTGGCCAATACGGTCGGTGGCTATCAGGGTGGCAAGATGATCCACGAGATGGACGTCGAGAGCTGGGAGCACATGATGGCGCTGAACGCGCGGTCGGCCTTCATCATCAGTCGCGCTGTCATTCCTTCCATGCTGGACGCCGGGCACGGCAAGATCATCCACACGGCCTCTCGCGCGGCGGTAAGCGGGTCTCGGAAGGCGGGCAGCTACGGAGCATCCAAGGCTGCCGTGGTCAACCTGACCGACACGCTTGCCCTGGAGCTCAAGGGCCAGGGCATCAACGTGAACTGCGTCCTGCCCGGAACCATCGACACACCGGAGAACCGCGAGGCGATGCCCAGCGCCGATCACAGTCGCTGGGCCGCTCCCGAGGCCATGGCGCGGATCTTCCTCTTCCTTGCCTCCGAGGATGCCGATCCACTACACGGCGCGCACATCCCGGCCTACGGTTTGAGCTAGCCGAGCCCTCAGACCGGCGACCGCGATGACCGACTACCTTCTCGCCATTGACAACGGCACCCAGAGCGTCCGCGCCCTCATCTTCGATCTGCGGGGCAACCTTGTTGCCAAGAGCCGCGTCCCCATCCAAGCCTACGTCTCACCGAAACCGGGATGGGCAGAGCAGGATCCCATCTACTACTGGGACAAGCTCTGTGAAGCCTGCCAACTGCTCTGGCAGCAGACAGAGGTGCCGCGCGAGGCGATCGCTGCTGTCGCCCTGACGACGCAGCGCAACACGGTGATCAATGTGGATGCTGACGGGGAACCGCTGCGACCTGCCATCGTGTGGCTCGACCAGCGGCGCGTCGAAGGGCTGCCGCCCGTGAAAGGGCTGTGGGGACTGCTCTTCCGCCTTGCGGGCATGTCCGAGACCGTCGCCTACCTCCAGGCCGAGGCGGAGGCCAATTGGATACGCACCCATCAGCCGGACATCTGGCGGCAGACCCACAAGTACCTGATGCTCTCGGGCTACCTCACCTACAGGCTCACCGGACGCTTCGTCGACTCGGTCGGGTCCCAAGTCGGTTATGTCCCCTTCGACTACAAGGCGCTGACGTGGAGCAAGTGGTGGGACTGGAAATGGCATGCGGTGCCGGTGGACCGTGAGATGCTACCCCGGCTTATTCCGCCAACCGGACGCCTTGGGACGATCACGAGCGCCGCGGCGGAAGCTACCGGTTTGCCGGCAGGCCTGCCGCTCATCGCCGCAGCAGCCGACAAGGCCTGCGAGGTGATCGGCGCCGGGGCCCTGAAACCGCATATCGGGTGCCTCTCCTACGGCACGACAGCCACGATCAACACAACCCACCGCAAGTACCACGAGGTGATCCCTCTTATTCCCCCCTACCCCTCAGCTGTGCCCGACCACTACAGCCTGGAGATCCAGATCTACCGGGGATATTGGATGGTAAGCTGGTTCAAGGAGGAGTTTGGCCACCTGGAACAGGCGCTTGCCAATGAGCGCGGCATAGAGCCGGAAAGCCTCTTTGATGATCTGGTCAACGGGGCACCCCCCGGATCTATGGGTTTGATCCTGCAGCCCTACTGGTCCCCAGGTCTCAAGGTTCCCGGGCCGGAAGCCAAGGGGGCGATTATCGGATTTGGCGATGTGCATACCCGCGCCCACGTCTACCGGGCCATCCTGGAGGGATTAGCCTACGCCCTGCGGGAGGCCAAGGAGCGCATGGAGCGACGTAGTCACACCGCGATCACAGAATTGCGCGTCTCAGGGGGTGGCTCGCAGAGCGATGCTGCCATGCAGCTGACCGCGGATATCTTCGGCATCCCGACCGCCCGTCCGCATACCTACGAGACCTCGGGGCTTGGCGCGGCAATCGATGCGGCGGTCGGTATGGAACTCCACCCAAGCTTCAACACGGCCGTCGCCGAGATGACACGCGTGGGCGACGTCTTTGATCCCGACCCGCAGGCCAGGGATATCTACGAAGGGCTTTACCAGCGGGTCTACAAGATGATGTACAAACGGCTCCGGCCGCTCTACGAAGAGATCCGCCAGATCACAGGGTATCCCAGCCGCCCCGGCGAATGAGGGAAGCAGCACGCCCGCCTAGGGCAGCTCGTAGCTGACCAGGGCGCCGTTGTGCGCATCGGTGACGTAGAGGATTCCGTCGTCCACGGCGACGTCCATCGGGAAAGCCAGGCGTCCATCCCTTGCGCCGCTCAGCGCCCATTGATACCGTCCCTCCCCGTCGAAGACCAGAACCCGCCCACGCAGTGGATCGGTCACGAAGAGCTGCTGATCCTGCCAGAGGAGAAACGGCTTCTCATCTGGATGGCTGACATCCCAACTCGGGATCCGCCACTGGCGAAGCACGACGCCCTCAGAGGTGAAGACCTGCACACGGCGGTTCCACGTGTCCGCCACCGCAACCAACCCGTCCGCGTTCACCGCGATGCCCACGGGCTCATCCAACTGTCCGGGACCCGTGCCACCACCGCCGAACTCGCGCAGGAAGTTGCCCTCGAGGTCGAACACCTGGACCCGCTTGTTGCCTGTGTCCGTGACGAAGAGTTCACCGTTCGGGCCAAGAGCGAGCCCACGTGGCCCGTAGAACAAACCCTCCGCGCTGGGAACGCCTGTCTCGACCACCTGGACCAGTCCCCCCCACGTAGCCAACACCTGGCCATCGGCGCCGAACATCTGGATCCTGTGATTCCACGTGTCGGCGACGTAGACATGGCCTGCATCATCCACGGCAACGCCCCACGGCTCGTTGAGTTGCCCGGGCGCTGCGCCATACTCGCCAAAGGACCCAAGAACGCCCTCCCCGTCTACGTGCCAGATACGGTGGTTCAGCGTATCAGCGATGTAGAACGTGCCGTCGCCGGCCCTGGCGACGCCCCGTATCACCGACCCGGGCAGCCTGACCTCGCCCAGGATGGGCAGAGAACGTTCACCGGCTACATACGGGTCCGGGGGCTCTGTAGCCACGGGCTCCGCATACCGGACACTGCTTCCCGGCTGGACCAAGGGCCAGGTCTCTGCGGCTAGCTCGCGACGGATGTAGAGGCGGAAGTCTTTGCGATAGGGCCACACCTTCAGATCAAAGGGATTGTCAGGGTTCTTGGTAGCCGCGTATCGACCGTAGTCCCGGCGCCAGACGATATCCCAGAGCGCCGCACGCATGGCGGGATCCAAGAGCGCGCCGCGCACCCGCTCCCAGGTGAGCCCGAAGTAGTCCTGGATTGGCCACCACAGGTACAGATATTCATAGGTAACATAGTCGTCCCCGAGGATCTCCTCCACAGCGTTATACTGGGGGGATCCGGCGATGACCACAGGGCACTCCAGCAACCGCGCCGCATCGGGGGACGTGCTGTAGAAATAGTGGTTCGGGAAGTCCACCATATACCAGGTGAAAGGCCATGAACCGTCCTCGCCATAGGCAACCTGGACACCGTGAGCCGTGCCCGTGACACGCCAAGACACCTCCTCGATCTTGGCCATGGCGATCTTGATGTCCGGTGTGCCGTGGGCGTAGACCAGCAGCTCCGTCGCCAGGTCGTAGTTGACGTAGTTGGCCATCACCATCGTCCGGACGGTCAGGGCCCCCAGCACCAGTGCCACCAGCACCGCCAGCAAGCGCAGCCAGTAGGACGGTGCAAGCCGCCGTCCGGACCACACAAGGCCTCCCCCGAGGAAGATGGCGCCAGCAAGTCCCCCCAGGGTCGCGCCGATAGGCCTAAGTTGATCCAGCCGCGGCCCCGCCGTGGGGATGCCTGATGCCAGCGCGGACTGTGATTGCCCAAGCCCCGTCGCTAGCACGACCACCGCAGCGATGAAGAGCGGCAACACGGCGGCAAAAACCCAGCCGCGCTCCGAGAGCACTTCTGACCACGGCATAGTGTCAACGAAATGGCCAACCCACCACCCACCGAGGAATACGGTCGGGAGCGCCATGTGGACCAGCAACCACGGCATCTTCTCGCCGGCATAGGTGTAAGCCGCCCATGACATCAGGGCCCACCCCAGGAGGAACAAGGGGATCAGACGGCTCACATCGATCGAGGGTACAGGGGCAGGGCCCTGGTCAGGTGCTTCCTCAGGTCCACGATCCGAGCCACGTCCAAAGAAGCCGCGCAACGCCGCAACGCCACCGGCTGCAGAAAGCGCAATCGCTAGATACTCGTAGAGCGGCCCTATGAGGAAGTAGTAGTAGCCAGGTTGGTTGCCGCGCTTGACGCCCTGTTGGGCCAGCCAATAGGCCAGACCGCCGACGAGGCCGGAGATAGCGCCGAATCCCCACGTGAAGACCGTGGTATAGAGCACGAAAAAGATCGTGTAGTGGATCAGGGCGATCCACGGCCAGAGCTTCCGGTCCCACCAAAGACCAATGCCCGCGGAGACCGCCAACGTTGCAAGGACGACCCCGAACAAAGCGACCACCGTCGGGGTAGGCACCGAGGCGAAATTGCCGGTGCGCACGGCATCGTAGACGACCTGCATGTCCACACCCGCAGCGAACTTGATCAGGAAAGCTGAGCCCAGCGGCAGGGTCAACATCCCGAGCACCATCAAGAGATTGTAGAGCCGGTATTGCCCCATGGTCTCCCGGCCGATCCCCGCGACCATCACGAACAACGCCGCCGCGCACACCAGGAGCGCGGCACCGGCAGCCGCCCGTCCCCACCCCGGGAGCATGACGGTGGTCACCTGGGCGTCGCCCACCTCATCCAGCGTCATCTCCTGCATCTGGCCTACTGCGAAAGACATCACGAAGATAGCGCCAAGGACGACCATCGCTACAAGGAGGGCGAAGAAGACCGATCTTAGATCACGGCGAGGCCAGCGGATCGTCAGGACCTGCACGGCAAAGGGCACAAACAGGAGAAGCCCGAAGATCGCCGTGTAGAAATAGGAGGCTTCTTTCGTCGCGTACATCACGGAGAAACAGGCAGCAAGCCAAGCCAGCCAGCGGTGATGACCCGTCTCGAGGTACTGGAGGATCACCCAGAGCAACAAGACGGCGGACAGCATCAACAGCACGTCATGCCGGATGTAGCGGGAGTAGTAAGAGATCGACGGCGAGATCAGGAGCAGGAAAGACGTGGCAAGCGCACCGGTGCGCGACAGCCATCGCCGGAAGAGCAAGGGTGCCATCACCAGCGCAACACCCACCAGCGCGGGCACAATCCGTGACGAGAGATCGTTGGGCCCAAAGAGATGGTAGCTCAGCGCCGTGAGTTCGAATAGCAGGGGACCGTGCATCATAGGGTTGTGCTGGAATCCCTCTCCCGCGTAGAGATTCCACGAGAACTTCGTGTGGATACTCTCGTCGTGGCTGATAGCGCGGGTGTCCAGCATAGCGAATCGCGTGATCAAGGCGAGAACCAGGATCACGGCGGCAAAGATGCGCTCCCAGCGCGCCAGAGGCAACCCCTCGCATCTCAGCGAGGCGCTCTGGGAGGTCATGCTATCGGTCATAGCATCTCCTTAACGCGAAGGTCCATGCCAACGTCAGCATTGCTATATCTTACCAGATCCCTAGGCGCTCGGAAACCGAGTTTTTGCGCAAGACCAGGGCAAGAGCAGTTGACCGCAAACGCACCTTCCGGGAAGGTGCGACGGGCTCACAGGGTTCAGAAACTGCGGCGTCGTACGGTTCTCCGCATCGTGCCCGCGTTCTACCTTCCCGGAAGATCCAACCGCGATCGACCTAGCGCGCGAACGTACCTTCCGGGAAGGTGCAGCGGGTCCACAGGGCTCAGCAATTGCGACGTCGTACGGTTCTCCGCATCGTGCCCGCAATCTGCCTTCCCGGAAGATCCAACCGCGGTCGACCTAGCCCGCGAATGTACCTTCCGGGAAGGTGCAGCGGGTCCACAGGGCTCAGCAATTGCGACGTCATACGGTTCTCCGCATCGTGCCCGCAATCTGCCTTCCCGGAAGATCCAACCGCGGTCAACCTAGCGCGCGACGGCTCTCTGCTACGGCGCCCCAATCGTCACTGCCACAGGCAGCTCGTAGGCGTCCTCACCGTTGGACCACACCTGGCGCGCCCCCGTCCCCTCGTCGTAGAAGCCCACCCGGATCTGGGCCGTGCCCGTGACCGCGCGGTCGTGCCAAGTCAAGGGATGCGCGTCGATGATGATCTCGCCAGGCAGCCAACTCGACGTCGGGCGTGACCAACCGACAGGCTTGGCATCGTCCTGGGCCACAAGCGGTCCGTCCTCGGTGATCAAATGGACGAAGACCTTGAGATCCTCCTCGGCAGCACCGGCCTCCGCCCGCCACACCAGCGTCAC
>JAFGNI010000614.1 GCA_016927095.1 Anaerolineae bacterium
GCCCCTGGGCATCTTCTTTCTGCGGAATCCAGATACCTTCCTCACCCGGATAGCTCAGGTTGCAGCCCCGTCGTGGCGGGACGCGTTCGACGGCGTTTGGCGCTGTCTCCAAGCACTGGTCTGGCCCGGAGCCGGCGACGGTTACATTCGTTTCAACGCGCCTGGCGCGCCGGTGATGCGTCCGGTCGCCGCCGTACTGGCCTTGCTTGGCCTGATCCGACTCCTCTCCGTCCGGCGGACCACGGCGCTCGAGGCTGCCGGACGCCTTTTGGTCGTTGCCGGTGGGCTGGTGATGATCCTGCCGAGCGCCCTGGCGACCGGAGAGATCACCCCGAGCAACCTCCGTATGGTGGGCATCTACCCCTTCCTGGCCGTCTTGCCCGCTTGGGGCCTGCACACAGTTCTGCAGCTTCTTCCTGCTTCCTGGTCGCTGCGCCGCCCGGACTCCCGGGCGCGCTTTCCCTCCCGAGTTCACCTGGCCCTGCTGACGGCTCTCCTGCTCGTTGGCGCCGCGCTCACGGCGTGGCAGTACCGTGACTGGGCCGCCTCTGGCGCGCTTTTTCAGGCTGCCGATGGTGAGATGACCCTCGCTGCAGCCGCGTTGGACGCGGCAGTAGGTCCTGAAACCACCGTCTATGTCGCCAGCGAGCACTACCGCCATCCGACGGTCGCCGCGCTGGCGATGCGCTATGCCGACGCGAAGTGGCTCACCGGGGGCGCCACGCTTGTCCTGCCCCCTGCGGGCGACGCGGTCACCATCGTCCCCGACAGCCAGCGCCCGCCGGCACCGTGGCCTGCCAAGGTCGCCGCGCTGGGAGAGGTGTCCCGCGTTCGTGGGCCGGCGGGCGATGCCGGTGTGACGGTGACGCACCTGTCCGCTGCCGGTGTAGCAGCTTCGCGGGCGGAGTTACGTGCCGGTGAACCGGTTGCCGATTTCGCTCACGTGGTCTGGGTCCATAGCGCGGCGCCTGCCACGCTATGCCGGGCCGGAGAGCCCTGCCCGATGCTGGTGGCCTGGGAGCCTCGAGCGCCCTACAGTGCATTGCAGCCCGTCGTCCGCTTTCTGCACACGGAGACCGGTGAATGGGCGCGCACGATGGCCTTCCATTACCCGTCCGAGCAGTGGACGCCGGGGGAGCTGGTCCTGGACCAGCTCCTGCTTGCGCTGCCCGTGGAGATGCCGCCGGGTGGCAACTACCGGATCGGCGTGGGTTTCTTCGATCCAGACCGTGAGGAGGCTCTGCCCCGCCTCGTCGATGAGCGCTATGCTGGGTCTGAGGTGCGCTTCCCGCTAAGTCAGCCCGGTATCGCGATCGTCCCTGCCACCGCGGTGCCGTCGCCCGCGCAGGTTGCGGGAGCCTGTCCGGGCGTTCCCCGATCGGAAGCGCACATCGGAGAGGCTCTGAGCCTTCTTGGCGCGCAGGTGATGGCGGACGCCACGCTCCTGCCCGGAAGTCCCCTGACGGTCCGGCTCTGTTGGCAAGCCTTGGCGGCGTCCCCGGCCTTCGACACTATCATGCTTCTGTTGTCTTCGACCGGGTCGGAGACCGTGCTCTTCGCTGGTGCAGCTGCCCCCGGCTATGGATTTGAGCGCTGGCGTGCCGGCGAGGTCATCGAGACGCGCCACCCCGTGCGCATTCCTAGGGATTTGCCGGCAGGAGACTACGCCTTGACCCTGCAGCTTGACGAGGCAGCGACGACCGTTGGCCTCGATACGCTCTCTGTCGCGCCGTTGGCGCGGCGCTTTGCGGCGCCGGAGACCGCAAACGCGATCGATGCGAGCTTTTCGGCAGCCTCGGGCGAGCTGATCCGGCTGGTGGGCTATGAGCTCTTCGTCGACGTGGCAAGTGACGGGCTGGGGGTGACGCTCGTCTGGCAGGCGTTGGCGGCGATGGAGGAGGATTACGTGGTCTTCCTCCATCTCCGGGATGCAGCAAGCGACGCGTTGATCGTGCAGGTCGACGAAATGCCCCAGAGCCCTGACGCTACAGCTGCCGTCCGCTATCCCACCTCGCTTTGGATGCCCGGCGAGGTCATCACGGACCGCCACACGCTTGCTCTGCCGGAGGTGCCGCTATCCGGCGCCGCCTACCTCTATGTCGGCCTCTATCTGCCCGAGGATGGCACCCACTTGACGGTAGCAGGGGTGTCGCGGCTGCAGCTCGCGTCATTCCCCGAGGCATTGCTGGAATGACAAAGCGCCCGCCAACTGGCGGGCGCTTCTCTAGGCATCAGGCGGGCTCATCTACCCGTCATTGTTGTTGTCGCCGCGATCGTGCGGCACGACCTCCACCTCTTCGGCGGGATAGCGGAAACGCTCGCGGTCCCGGCGTGGCCCATCGGGCGGGATCTCCACAATCACATCGCCTTTGAGGATGTCGAGATCGATGACACGGGCCAGACCGCGATCGGTCTTGACCCGCGACTTAACGCGCGGCAGGCTTTTGGCCTCTTCTTTGTATACCTGGTGCTCATAGGCCAGGCAGCACCGCAGGCGCCCACACATCCCCGTGATGTCGGTCGGCGCCATCGAGATCGCCTGGTCCTTGGCCATCCGGATGGAGACCGCCTGGAACTCGGTCAGGAAGCGGCTGCAGCACCGGGGCTCACCGCAGACACCGAAGCCGTCGAGGGCCTTCGCGTGGTCGCGCGGCCCCACCGAGCGCAGCTCAACGCGACAGCTCATGCGTGAGGAGACCCGACGGCGCAGCGCCGCAAAGGCCTTCTTGCTGATATTCCCGGAGCAGAGCATGATGGCACTGCTGCCGTCCAGGGTGAACTCGGCGCTGACGATCTTGTAGTCCAGTTGGTTGGCCCTGACCTCTTCCTGTGCCACTTCTACCAGACGCTCCGCGCGCTGCTGCATCACGTAGTAGCGTGCCATGTCCAGGCCCGTCGCCTGGCGGATCACCGAGCGCAACTGCCGCGAAGTGGCAGCATCTGGCTGTTCGTCGGGCAGATGCGTGACCTGGCCGACTTGCTCGCCGTAGACCGTCTCGACGACGACCCAGTCGCCGGCACTCAGCCCCAACGCGCCCGAGCTCAGGAAATGGTACGGTTTGCCGGCCGGCTGGAAACGCACGCCCACCACGATCGGGGATGCTCCAGCTTCGTGTGGCTGCGCCTTGCCGGCGTGGCTTTCTGCTGGTTGTGTCGTTGTTCCCATAGTTCGCACTATCTCTCTGTTGAGATCGAGGCACTTATTCGGTGCCTGAAGATGATTCGATCGATAAGGTTCCCAAACAGTGTGAACTATACCCGACAGCGCAGCTTTGACAACTGACCCAACCACCTTCCGGGAAGCTAAGGGTTGTTATCACAGTCAAGCGTCTGTGCAGACGCAAGCTCGCCGGCCCCGTGTCTGCCACGAAGCTTCCCGGAAGGTAAGCGGACTTGCCCACCACACCCCACGGCTTCTACTTCTTCTGGTCCCGCTGCCACAGGGGGGCCTTGTTCTCCAGAACACCCCGCAGATCGTAGAGCTGATCGCGCAGCGCCGCGGCCTTCTCGAACTCCCAGTTCTCGGCGGCCTTGCGCATCTCCTTCTCC
>JAFGNI010000615.1 GCA_016927095.1 Anaerolineae bacterium
GCGCGCAGCGACCCGATCTGTTCGTCACTTACCGTTACGCTGGGGGCAAGCTTGCACTATGGCGAACCGTCTTTTTTTGGAGCGACGATGAGACACAAGCTAACCATGCGGATGGTCAGCAGTGACGAGGACTATTGGCGGATCCGCCCCTTTCTGCGCGAGGTCTTCCTGCGTAACGACCGCCGGCAGATCACGTGGGAGGTTGCCCGCTGGGATTACTGGCGTTGGCCCGGCGTCGAAGGGTGGGGCGACGGTCCCCTCGAAGAGAACGTGGTGATCTGGGAACTGCCGGATGGGCGCATCGCCGCCCTGCTCAACACCGAGGGCCATGGTGAAGCCCACTTCCAGGTCCATCCCGATTTCCGCACGGCGGAGTTGGAGCGCGAGATGCTCGATGTGGCTGAGGCCAGGTTGGCCGTGGGAGAGGCTGCAGGCGGGCGGGCCCTGGCGGTCTGGGCCGATTCGGCTGACAGGCTCCGCCAGGGCTTGTTGGCAGAGCGTGGCTATGTGCGCGAGGGCGATCCCGAACGCCAGCATCGTCTTCTTTTGGATGGCCCGCTCTCTGAGGTGTCGCTCGCACATGGCTTCGTCCTGCGTCCCTTGGGGGATATCGACGAACTCCCAGCCCGGAGCTGGTTCTCGTGGCGAGCGTTCAATCCCGACGCCCCGGAGGAGGACTACACCAAGCTGGGGTGGGCCTGGTATCTGCAGATTCAACGCTGTCCGCTCTACCGCCGCGACCTCGACCTCGTTGTCGAGGCGCCCAAGGGCGATCTCGCGGCCTTCACGACCGTCTGGTTCGACGACGTCACGCGCTGTGCCTACTTCGAGCCCGTGGGTACCTATTCACCTTACCAACGCCGAGGCCTGGCGCGCGCCATCATGCACGAGGGCCTCCGCCGGGTCCGGCATCTGGGTGCCACCGTCGCCTTTGTCGCCGGCTATTCGGAGGCTGCCAACGCCCTCTACGACAAGGTCATGGGTCCGCCGTACGCGATCAAGGAACGGTGGGTCAAGACGTTCTGACCCGCGCGGAAGCACGATTCTCCACGTATAGGCTTGCGATCGCGTGCAAGACCACCACGGGCCGGTCGGCGATTAGGGAGCCGGGCTATCCTTGTGGTGACTGCCCACTTCATATACACTGATGGTGTGGTCCTTTGGGATCGGATCGCGCCACGTCTTGCTATTGCAGATCGGATCGGAGGAGGGCGTGCGGAAACGCGTGTGGCTGCTGCGGGTTGTCTGCTGGCTTGGGGCCGTGATCGACGGTCTGATGGTCGTGGTGATGGTCTTTCCCGATCTGGGGCAGCGATTCTTCCGCTTCATCACCTTCAGGCCCACGAGTCCGTTCCGGTACGCGATGATGATGGGTGCCTCGCTGATGCTGGGCTGGACCGTTCTGCTCATCTGGGCTGCGCGCAAGCCGCTGGCCCGCAAGGGTGTCTTGCTCATCACAGCGGTCCCGGTTGTCGTAGGTCTGACGCTGTCGAACGTCTATGCGGTAGTGGTTGGCCTCATCGCCGCCCGCGATATGGTGATGACGTGGGTGGCCCAGGCGCTTTTGTTGGTCCTATTGCTTGGCAGTTACTTCGCCGCCGGCGGTCCCCCTGCGGATTCCGCGTCGTAGGCCTGGCGAGGCCCTGGCTGGGTTCTGGTTAGCATAGGGGAGCGATAGATGGACGTAAGCGGATTCCTCTACTCCCAGATCGGCTACGATCTGGGAGACCCCAAACGCGCGATCGTGCGCAGCTACCGGCGCGATTATCTACCCGAGGGCGCAGTCTTCCAGGTATTGGCGGGCGGTGAGGCCAAAGACGAGGCAGAGCTCGTGCTAGCGGGCATTGTAGACTACTGGGGCGCCGTCTGGAAGGCCCATTGGTGGGTGGTCGACTTCTCATCTGTGGAGGTGCCCGGCACCTACGTCATCGTTGTGCGGGCACCGGGCGCCAACGGCGAGCCGGGTGAGGTGCTGCTGCGGAGCGAGGCGATCGAGGTGGCTGACAACCGCCTCTGGCGCGAGACTGTTGAGCCGATTGCGCTGGACCAGATGGAGGAGCGGGCGCGCCAGGCGCGCAACGGCATCGGCTGGAAGGATTGCGGCGCCGAATGGCGCGAGGCCAACAGCCACGCCAGCACCTTGATCGGCCTCTGTGAGGTGCTCTCCATCGGTTATCAGTGGCTTACCGAAGCACAGGTCGACCGCCTCCGTCGCCAGATCATCCACGGCTGCGACTACCTGACCATCTTGCAGGATGCAGCCGAGCGCACCGGGGCGTCCTTTGGCCCCTTGGTCCACGAGATTCCCAACCACATGGTGCTCATCCCCGGCGATACGGCGCAAGCCGTTGTGGCGTTGGCGCACGCCGGGCGGTTGCTCGCCGACACCCATCCTGAGCAGAGCGCCGACTACACCGCCCGGGCGGCGCTGGCGATGGATTACCTGATCTTGGAGGTCGAGCCCTATCGGGACGGCAACTTCTCGGCGTCCAACCACGGCGCGCCAGAAGGTTTTCAGCTGCCCGACGAGTTCATGACGCGCGATCTGGCGATGATGATGTGGGGCTGCGTCCAGCTCTTCGCCGCCGGGCGGACCGAGTACAAGCGCCATGCCGCGCGCTTCGCCCGGGAGGTCATGGCCCGCCAGGTGCCCGAGGCACGCGCTGAGGACGGCCTCTACGGTCACTTCTATACATTCGCCTCGGCGGACTTCACAGAAAAGGCCAACTGCCACCACCACGTCGGCTATGATACCGGCACGACCTTCCCCCACTTCATCGCGCCTATGTTGGAGATGGCAAGCCGCTGGGCGGACCATCCCGAAGCCCCTGCCTGGCGGGCATGTGTGAAACGCTTCGCCGAGGGCTACCTGATCCCGGCCTGCAGCCGCAACCCCTTCTACCTGTTGCCCGAGGGAGTCTACCCCGGGGAGGGATTGCTGAGTTTCTGTGGGCCCTGGCACGGCATTAACACCTCGTATGGTTGGGCCGCTGCGCTGGCTGCCGCCTGCCAAGGGGTCAGTGACGATCCAGCCTTGCGACAGATCGTGGTGGGTAACCTACAGTGGTTTTGTGGCCTCAACGCCGGCATCACGACGAAGAGCTTCGATGGATGCGTGAAGTGGCGCGAGGACGTTCCTGAGGGAGCCGCTATCCCCTACAGCCAGATCTACGGGGTGGGGAGGCGGTGGGCCGGCAACTGGACCGGCATCCGCGGCACCGTGCCCAACGGCTTCGACGTCAATCCGCAGTTCCAACTTGTGGTAGAGCCCAAGCTGGAGCACGATGAACCGCTGCTATATACGGACGAAGACTGGATTCCCCACGGTGCGGGCTTCTTGGCGGGGCTGACGGCGCTCCGCGACCGCAAGCGCTTTGAGTGATGGGTTACGCAGAATAGGAGAGACACCATGGCCATACCGAATATCAACCGCTATCTGGACCACGCAGTGTTGAAGCCTGAGATGACCCGTCAGGAGGCCATCGACGCCATCCAGCTCGGCATTGACTACAACGTGCGCACCGTCTGCGTACGCCCCTGCGATATTGAGTTGGCTGCGACGATCTGTGCCGGCACGGAGACCGAGGTCTCCTGTGTGCTGGCCTTTCCGCACGGTTGTACCTCCAACTTGGTGAAGTCCGATGAGGCCCGCCGCTACATCGCGGCAGGCACGGACGAGATCGATATGGTGGTCAACTTCGGTTTCGTCCGCTCGGGCTTGTGGGATTATGTTGTCGCTGATATCCGCGCCGTCACTGACATAGCCAAACCGGCCGGCGTGCTGGTGAAGGTCATCTTCGAGACATCCTATCTTACGCTCGACCAGATCACGCGCACCACCGAGTGCGCCATCGAAGCCGGTGCCGATTTCGTCAAAACCTCGACCGGCTTCGGCGGTGAGGGCGCCACCGTCGAGGGCGTTCAGGCGATGCTCGATGCTGCACGGGGCCGGATCAAGGTCAAGCCCTCGGGCGGCATCCGTGACCGGGCTAGGGCTGAGATGTTTGTAGCGATGGGCGCCATGCGCATCGGCAACGGCTACTCATCGACGCCCAAGATCTGCGATGGCACGCCGGTCGCCGGAGATACGGCAGACTACTAGACCCAAAGGAGTGTAGCCGTGCCCAAACCCATCGTCGTCATAGGCAGTTCCAACGTCGATTTCATCATGAAGATGGACCATCTTCCGGCCCGGGACGAGACCGTCACCAACGCGACCTTCATGCAGACCTTTGGCGGGAAGGGCGCCAACCAAGCCGTCGCCGCAGCGCGGGCAGGCGGTGACGTGATCTTCGTCAACTGCGTCGGCGACGATCCCTACGCCGAGCCGATGGTGGCGGGCTTCAGGGAGAGCGGCATCCGGACCGATCACATCTTTCACGAGACCGGTGTCGCCTGTGGTGCGGCGCTTGTGATGATCGGTGAGGGCGGTCACAACTACCTCTCCGTCGCGCCCGGTGCGAATGCGCGGCTAACCCCGGAGCGGATCGAGGGGCTGCGCGGCGTCCTCGCCGGAGCGGCCTATGTCCTGATGCAGTTTGAGATTCCCGCCGAGACCATCGCCCGGACGCTGGAGATCGCGGCTGAGGCAGGCGTGCCCGTCGTCTGGAACTACGCGCCGGCCAACCCCTTTGACGTCGCGCAGCTCGACAAGGTCGCCATCATCGTGGTCAACGAGCCGGAGGCGACGGCCCTTTCCGGCGTGACCGTGACCGACCGTGCCTCGACGGAACTGGCTGCGCTCAAGCTGCGCGAGATGGGTGCCGGCATCGCGATCGTGACACTGGGCGAGGGTGGATCGGTCATTGCCGCGCCGGATGGACCAGGGCGCACTACGCACGTCCCCGCCTTCCCGGTCGAAGCGCTCGACACCACTGCGGCTGGGGACACCTACTGCGGTTGTCTATGCGCAGCTCTGGCCGAAGGCCGGCCGCTGGAGGAGGCGGTCCGTTTTGCCAGCGCTGCGGGCGCGCTATGCGTCCAGCGGCTCGGCGCGCAGCCCTCGGAGCCCTGGCGCAACGAGATCGATGCCTTCTTGGCGGAGAGGGACTAGCCTGGCGGATCGGTTCGACATGATATGTAGATCTGCTGGTTACCTTTCATGGAGGAATGATGTCAGTAACGCGAAGTGAGCCTCACGACACAGAGCCAAAGACGCAAGTTGTCCGCCTCCGATTTGAGCACCGGCGAGAAGCACTGGGCATCGGCACAGGGCAACCCCGGTTGTCCTGGCAGGTGAACACGAACACGGAAGGATGGATGCAGACGGCCTACGAGTTGGAGGCCCTGACCGCCACAGGCACTCGCTATGGCCAGACGGGACAGGTCGCGTCATCTGAGTCGGTCCTGGTCGATTGGCCATTCGAGCCTCTAGCTTCCCGCGAGCGTGTGACGGTGCGGGTCCGCGTCTGGGGAAATGACGGGGAGGTCTCCGATTGGGGCGGAGCTGCAGTTGTTGAGACTGGACTGCTCGAGTCCGGCGACTGGGCGGCCCAGTTTGTCCGACCAGACTGGGAGGAGGACGTCTCCGTGCCTCAGCCCGGACCACTGCTGCGCAAGGCTTTCACGCTCCGGGACAGCATCGCCAAGGCACGGCTCTACGTCACGGCTCTTGGTGTCTACGAGGCATCCCTGAACGGCACGACCGTTGGGGATGAGGTGATGGCGCCCGGCTGGACCAGCTACCACCACCGCTTGCGCTACCAGACCTTCGACGTGACTGAGCTTCTGCAAGAGGGCCCGAACGTCTTCGGCGCGATGCTGGGCGATGGCTGGTTCCGCGGTCGTCTGGGCTTCGGCGGCGGACGACCGGCCATCTACGGCGACCGGATCGCGCTTCTGGCTCAGCTGGAGGTCGAGTACGAGGACGGTGAGACCGAGCGCATCGTGACTGA
>JAFGNI010000616.1 GCA_016927095.1 Anaerolineae bacterium
CTTTCCCCCGATCAAGGCCCGCGCGCATCATCTTGATCGCCATCCTTGGGGCCTTCCTCACGATCGCCACGGCCTACAGTGTCACCGTGCCCGTCTTCGAGGCCTCCGACGAGCTGTGGCACTATCCTATGGTCGAGGTCATTGCGCGGACCTGGACGCTGCCCGTCCAGCCTCTGGAGCCCGGCACTACCAGCGGCCCTTGGCGTCAGGAGGGGAGCCAACAGCCCCTCTACTACGCCCTGGGCGCCGTTCTCACCTTCTGGATCGACACGACGGATATGGCGGAGGCGCGGCAGCCCAACCCTCACGCGCGAGCCGGCGAGATCACGCCGGAGCGCGACAACGTGAACCTTGTGATTCACCATCCTGACCGGGAGCGGTCTCCGTGGACCGGTACCGTGTTGGCGGTCCATATTGTCCGGCTCTTCTCGGTCTTGTTGGGCGTCTGGGCAGTTGCGTTGACGTGGTTGCTCGTCCACGAGCTCTTCCCAGACACCGGCTGGATACCCCTGGCTGCAGCAGCTGTGCACGCCTTCACGCCGATGTACCTGTTCATCACAAGCTCGATCAACAACGACAACCTCACCGTCCCCCTCTGCAGCCTGGCGTTGCTCCTGATGGTCCGGCGGGTGAAAGCTGCCGGCGGAAGTCGCGACCGTCTGCTGTACAGATCCGATCTCTTTCTGGGCATCGTCGTGGGTCTGGCGCTGCTGACGAAATCCAGCGGCTTGGGCCTGCTGCCGTTTGTCGGCGCCACCTTGGCCTGGGAGACGGTGCAACTGCCGAAAACCACGACTCTAGTCCGTCGCGCAGCCTACTTCCTGAGCCATCTTGCCGTGGTCCTGGCGCCCGCCTTGGCCATCTCTGCCTGGTGGTACGCGCGCAACCTGCGACTCTACGGCGACCTGCTCGGCTGGCGCGCCTTCGAAGCCGTACTGGGTACCCGCGACGTGCCCGCCGGCCTGGGGCAGCTTTGGGCAGAGCGGTTCGCCTTTGCCGCCGGTTACTGGGGCAACTTCGGCGGTCTCAATGTGCCGATGCCGGGCTGGACCTACAGCCTGCTCAACGGGCTGGCAGTGGTCGCCGCTGCGGGGCTGCTGGTCGGCTTTGGGCGCTGGATCCTGGGCAGAAGCCATCTGGGCAGCGAAGCGGGCGTGCACTCAATCACTTCCAGGTTATGGCCATTGGCATGGAGCCCTCTCACCGCCGCGCACGCGCTGGCTTGGGCATGGCCCGTCGCGATCTTCGTCTCTTGGATACGCTGGGCTACGACGACGTGGTCCTCTCAGGGACGGCTTATCTTCCCGGCGATCCCAATGTGGTCGCTGGCGCTGGTCCTGGGGCTGAGCGCGTGGGTACCCAGGCGGGGCAGATCCCACAAGCTCGCACCGGCCGTCGGGCTGAGTGCCCTCCTGCTTGGCTTGACCGTTGTCGCGCTACCAGGCTGGATCTTGCCGGCCTACAGGCCGCCCAAGGCCTTGGGACTGGCCACAGTCCCTACAGGCTATCAATCCATGAACGCCACGTTCGGCGATACGCTGGAGTTACTGGGCTATCGCCTCAACACTTGCCAAGCACATCCGGACGAGGGCCTCGACATCGAGCTTCTCTGGCGCGCGCGGCAGCCTACGGAGAGCCACCACTCCGTCTTCATCCACGCCCTGGGCCAGGGAGACCGGATCGTGGCACAGCGGGATAGCTTCCCTGGGCATGGCCTGCTGCCCACCACTCAGCTTGCGCCTGGACGTGTGTGGACAGAGCGTCACATCCTGAGGATACCGCATACGGCCTACACACCCGACACGCTCTCGCTGGCCATTGGCCTCTATGAGACGGCGACAGGCGAGCGCGTCCTGGTCGAAGGGGTAACCGCGCAGCCGGCAGATGGGCCGGTACCGGGAGGCTACACCATCAGGTTCGGGTCTCTCCCTCTGGTTGCCGCTGCTGAGAGCGACGGCCTGGAAGTGCGCTTCGGCGACGGCATCGTCCTCGACGGCTACGACGTCAGCGGTCTTGTGCTCCAACCAGGGGAGCAGCTTGAGGTCATCCTGAACTGGCGATCCACAGCGCCTGTCGAGCACGACTACACCGTGTCGGTGCAGGTCATCGACAGCCAGTGGAACAAGGCCGCCCAGTCCGATGCTTGGCCGCTGGATGGCCGGCGCCCCACATCCTCATGGTCACCCGGCGACGAGATTCAGGAGATACGCGCGCTCACCATCGACCCTAACGCCGTGCCGGGCGCCTACGACCTGCGAATCGCCCTCTATCGTGTGGTCCCCAATGGCAGCCTCGAACACCTGCCGGTCTCCGTGAGCCGGGAAGGTATGCCCGCGAAGACCCTGGTGCTCACAACACTGCGGGTTGCGGAGTAAGCCGGTGCAGCGATTCCGGCGAATCGTTAGGGCCACGGGGCCCTATCTTCTCCTGGCCTCGATCCTGCTGCTCTTCTTCTGGCCGGTCTGGCTGCTGGGCGCTACATTTCCCATTGGGGGCGGCGACCTCTTCGGCCAACTGCTGCCGGTGTGGCAGTACGTCAGCCGCTTCGTGCAGCGCGGCGTGTTGCCGTTCTGGTCGACGCAGATGATGGCGGGGGACCCGATCGTGGGCGAACCGCAGTACGGCCTCTTCAACCCTCTCAACTGGTGGCTCTTCATCGTCGGGACCGAACCCCGCGGGCTGGTTCTGGCTCGCGGTATGCTGCCTTTGCTCCTGGCTGGGGCCGGTGTCTATACCTATCTCCGCAGGTCGCACGTCTGGTGCCTTCATCGAGACGCAGCGCTCATAGGCGCAACGGCCTATATGCTCTCGGATCCCTTCATCACGCACCTGGGACATCCCCAGATGAACGATGCGATGGCCTGGCTGCCGTGGTCGCTCCTTGCCGTCGACAAACTGCTGGAGAGGCGACAGTTCCTTGTCTGGCCCAGCATCGTCTTTGCAGCCGTCATCCTGACTGGGCACTACCAGAGTGCCCTGCTCACCGCAACGGCTACCGGCCTCTATGTCGTCTGGCGCCTGCTGTCTGACAAGACGGTCAGACAGCCTGAGGCGCACCGCAGTCCCAGCCGGTCACGACCGCTCTTGTGGCACGCCGGGCGCTTGGGGCTCAGTGCTCTCTGCGCGGCGGGACTGGCCATGCCCGCCGTTCTCCCCGGACTGGAGCGCTACCCGTTCACAGAGCGCGCCATCCTGCAGCTCGAGCCGTGGCGTGGCTACCAGTGGCCCTTGGCTATGGCTGTTGACCTGATCGCCCCAGGCTTCCACGGGCGAGGTATCGCCGGATTCTGGGCCCCGTGGGCCCGCGTCGAGGGAGCGTATGCCGGGGCGACGGCTGCATTCCTGGCGATCTTGGGCTTGCTCGCCATTCTGCGACGCCGCCGGACATGGTTCCTGCTTCTACTGGGTGCCTTCGGCCTGCTCTACGCCTTGGGCTACGATGGCCCGCTCTATCCCTGGCTAGCCCGCGTCGACCTGATCGCGCGGATGGGCAAGACTGCCCGAGCCATCTTCCTGCTCTCGTTCGCCCTCTCCTTGGCTGCCGCTGCCGGCGTAGATGCACTGAGGTACGCACGGATCCGGCTCCGGATCGCATGGACCGTGCTCATCGCGACCGGCGCCGTGATCTTGATGTTCGGGACCCCAATGTGGATCAGCGGCATGCCCGGCGATCGGCGGCCCAATGCGGCGAGCAGCCTCTACACCGCAGCCGGCGCAGGGATGGCACTCATCGCCCTGCTCTGGATGCAGCGAGCGCGCAAGCTGCCCGTGGCGCTGCGATCCATGGCCAGAGCCGGCGTCCTCGTGATGCTTGTGGCGGAGCTCATCCTCTCAGGCACCTGGGTCGAGCTGGAGTTCCCGGGACAGAATCCCGCCCAGGCGGCGATAGATTACCTGAAGTCCGATCCGAACTGGTTCAGGGTTGACGTCGACAGCGATGCCCGTGGCCTGCTGTCTCCTTCGGTGCTCCTGGCCAGTGGCTTCGAGGTGCCCCAGGGCAGCGGCAACCCGATGGAACTCTTCTCCTACACGCAGTTCTACTGGGCCGTTCCCTACAAGGGTGCCCCCGTCTACCAACTGCTGGGCGCCAAGTACATCATCGTCCCCAAGGGCGCGTTGCCCGGCGGCGACGGTATCTGGCCCGTCTTCACGGAGGCTCCCTCGGTCGACGTCCATCTCAACACCAACGCGCTGCAGCGGATCTGGCTGGTCTACGATACCTTGCCCGTCAACAACATCGAAGAAGCCAATGCCGTCGTCTTCAGTCCGGACTTCGCGCCGGTGCACCTGGCAACGGTCGAGAACGGCCCGGACCTGGATGGCGCCGGGACCGGCAGTCTGGAGGTTGTGGCTTACGGCGGCAATCGCGTCGAGGTCATCGTGAGGACCTCCGCGCCCGCGCTACTCGTCCTCTCGGACATGCGCTATCCGGGATGGCGTGCCACCGTGGACGGCGATGCCGTCGAGATCTACAAAACGAACGGCATCTTCCGCGGCATCGTCGTGCCAGAGGGGGAGCACCGCGTCACAATGCGCTACCGTCCTGCATCGGTGCGCTTGGGCCTAGGACTCGTGACCATGGCAGCGCTGGTTCTTGCCGCCGCACGGGCTGGTCGGGCATTTGGCCACCTTGCATCACGCCGTAGATGGGCGGTTAGGTAGGCCGGGTCGGCTACCCGGCCCGGCGGCGCAGCCGCCGACATCCGCGGTGTCGCCCGCCATCGGCGTAGTCAAGGACCGCTTGGGCGCAGGGACACATCGGGGCATCGAGGAGCTACTGCGCGCAGTCGGCCTAGACCGGCCAACTCACATCAGCAAGATGCGATTGCCCTGTGTCCGCCCCACCCTTTACCTTGTAAGTCCTGGCGACGTGGTAAAATGGCCCGTGTGAACCCTTGCCAAGTCGTCCGAAACAATATGACACACCGCGCCTGCGCGGGATCTCTGCTGTGACGAAAGCGCCCATGTTGCCGGATGCCCTAACGCGTAGCGACCCGACGCTTGGCCGAAAGCTGGTCATCATCAAGCTCGGCGCAACCTTCCCCTACCTGGCAGCCAAGCACGGGGATTTCGAGGATTGGATACTGGGGAGGATGGGCTTGCGCCGTCAGGATGCCCCCGTCATCGATCCAACGGCGGGACAGATGCTCCCGCCGCTCGACGCCATCGCCGGCGCCGTGATCACGGGTTCGCACGCGATGGTGACGGACCGGGCGACATGGAGCGAACGGACCGCGGCTTGGCTCAGAGAGGCTGTCGATTTCGGGCTGCCGGTTCTGGGCATCTGCTATGGCCACCAGCTGCTTGCCTATGCCCTGGGCGGCATCGTGGAGGACAATCCCAGGGGTTGGGAGTTCGGCACGGTCACAACAACCCTTACTACATCAGCCCAGGCCGATCCATTGTTGGGCGGGCTCGGAGAGGCCATCGAGGTTCAGACCAGCCACACCCAGTCTGTGACGCGCCTGCCCAGCGGCGCCCGGCTGTTTGCCTGCAGCGAGAAGGACCCCCACTTGGCCTATGGCATCGGTGACCGGGTATGGGGCGTGCAGTTCCACCCCGAGTTCGACGCCTGTGTGGTCCGGGCCTACGTCGAGGCAACCCGCGCGGGACTGGTCGCCCAAGGGCAGGACCCCGATGCGATACTGCGCGGCGTCAGGGAGACGCCCTCGGGCCACCGCATCCTCCGCCGGTTTGCGCGCCTCGTTCTGGCCCCACAGGGCAGGCCCTTGGCCGAAGATAGAGCAGGACGAGACCGGCAACCGATCCTAGCGACCCGAGGGAAGCACGCGTGATACGACGCCGCCGTCTGTGGATCCCGCTCCTCACGGTCCTGCTTGCCTACCTGTTGCGCACCGTCACCTTGGATGCCCAGTCTTTCTGGATGGATGAGATCCAGGCCTTCTACTTCATCGACCACCCCTTCATGGAGACGGTGAAGATGCTGATCTCGCCCGAGGAGAACGGGCCGCTCTATTTCCTCCTGCTCTGGCCCTGGCAACGCCTGACTGGGCCGAGCGACTTCGCCGTCCGTTACCTCTCGAACCTCTGCTCTGTCCTGACAGTCGCGGCGATGTGGCAGCTGGTACGAACCTGGTTCAGCCGCCGGGTGGCGGGGCTCACATCCGTCCTCCTGGCGATCTCTCCCTACGCAATCTGGTACGCTCAGGAAGCGAAGATGTACGCCCTCCATATGCTCCTGGCAGCCCTCTCAACGCTGCTGCTGGTACGAGCGGCAGTGAGAACGGCACCTCGCCACCAGGGTCCGCGCTCGGCCCCGAAAGCGTGGCCCCTGTGGCTGGGATATGGCGTGACCCTCAACCTGCTGGGCTATAGCCACTTCTTTGGTGCCTTCACCATCGCGACGCAGGGCATCGTGCTCCTCATCACCTATCTCCGGCGACTTCGCGTCATCGGAACCTATGCGCTGACGATGGCAATCGTGGCGTTGCCCTACATTCCTGTTGTGAGCTTTGCTCTGCGGATCCTGCCCGGCTTCCAGATGCAGGATATCAGTAAGGGGTTTGTGCCGCTGCGCTATATTGTCCAGGAGCTGGCCTCAGAGTACATCCTACGGGTCTCACGGCTCTACGTGGACCATATGCCGCGACTTCTGCTGTTCGGAGCGCTCGTGTTGGTTCTGGGGCTATACCGGGCCTGGCGCAAGGACTGGCGCCGAGGCCTCTGGGTGACGGCGCTCTTCGTGATGCCGACGGCGATCTTTTATCCCATCTCCTTCTATGTGCCGGTCTTCTCGCCTAAGTATCTCAGCGCAACCTTCCTGATGTTCGTACTCATCTTGGCCCTGGCCCTCGATCAGTTGCGGGCTTGGTGGAGACCCTTGGGCTGGGCCGGACTGGCTGGGGTCGTCGTGCTCAGCGGCTGGGTGAATGGCAGAATCCTCGCCAACCCGACTTACCAGCGCTCGGACTGGCGTGCGACTGCCGCGTATTTGGCGACTCACGTCAAGTCCGACGACGCGATCCTGGGCTTTGCGGACTATATTCATCGCGGCATCAACCGATATTACAGCGGCCCGGCGCCGGTCTATCGCTTCAAGGGCGAGGCCTACAACCCGGAACCCTTCTACCGGGACCTGCTGGAGACCAACCACGATCACCACACGCTCTGGCTGGTCCTGCACCAGGACCAAGCGATGGCCCCCCACAACCTCCTTCAGGAAGTAGCGGGGCAGCTCTATCCCCAGATCACGGGGGTCTACCCCAACAACGGGCAGATCGCGATTCTCGGCTACAGTGTGCGGTGGCGCCACACGTCCCTGCCGGCACATGCTACGCCTGCGGACGCCGCTTTCGACAATGGGATGGTGCTGGTAGGATACGAGGTGGACGGCACCGAACTGGCGCCGGCGGACGACCTACTTCATCCGCCCAGCAACTGGATTCATCTGACCACGTTCTGGCGGGCATCTGAGGCACTCACGTCCGACGCTTTCACACCCTTCGTGCACCTTGTAGGCCCGGAGGGCGGCATCTGGGGCGGGGAGCTTCAGCGCCCACCTACGGTCTTCCATCGAGACCCGCCCACGGGCTGGGACGCAGAGACCATCGTGGAAGCCCACTACGATGTCAACCTCAATCCCGCCACCCCGCCGGGCACCTACCGGCTGGTGATCGGGCTGGTTCGCGAGGACGGCGCCCAGATCACCCCATCAGCCGGCGGGACAGAGTTTGAGCTGGCACCGGTCACGATCACGCCGTGACGGCGCCGCCGGGGAGGCGATCCCGGACCGGCGACACCGTTAGGGAAGCACCGTCAAGCAGAGGAGTCGTGCGCAGCATGTCTGGGTACCGAAAGACGTTGGATCGACTGCCTCTCGTGCTGCTGTTGGTCTTCTTCGCTCTGGGCATGGCCCAGGTGCGGCACGCCTCCATCACCTTCGACGAGGGTCCGCATCTGGCGATCGGCTACGCGACGCTGCGGACCGGGGATCTGCGGCTCCAGCCTGTCCATATCCACCCACCATTGGCCAACGTCCTCGCTGCCTCACCGCTGCTGCTTCAGGATGATCTGCCGGATCCCACCACGGTGGACGGCTGGCGCATCAACAGCCTCTCGGCGATCACCGACGCGGTCGTCTGGCAGTATCCACGTCCAGAGAGAATCGCAACAGCGGGACGCGTTCCCATACTGCTGCTTGGGATTCTCCTCTGCGCCCTCACCAACCGTTGGGCCACCGATCTGGGTGGGCGAACGGCCGGGCTACTCGCGTTGGGCCTCTGTGCCCTGGATCCCAACCTGATTGCTCACGGTGGGTTGGTCACCACCGACACCGCGGCGGCGAGCTTGAGCGTCGCGACGCTCTACACGCTCTATCGCGCCGGCACCGGCAACCAGCGGACGGGCGCCTCGGGCAGCCCGCGAGTTAGCCGGCGGCTGCTGGTCCTCACAGGCGTCCTCCTGGGACTGGCACAGCTGGTGAAAGTCTCGGCGCTGATGCTGGTGCCGGTCACAGGTCTCCTGGTGGTCATGATTGCCTGGCTCAGGGAACGCAGCCTCAGGGGTGCCCTGGCGAGCGGCACGCGGTATGGTCTCATCATCCTGCTGACGGCAAGCCTGACGCTCTGGGCCGGCTACGGTTTCGAGGTCGCCGAGGTGCCTCAATGGTCACTGAGATTGCCCGCAGCCACGCACTTTCGCATCTTCCTCTCACTGCAGGAGCACTACGACCTAGGGCATCCGGCATTTGCCCTGGGTCAGGTGAGTGACCATGGCTGGTGGTGGTACTTCCCGGCGGCGTTCGCCCTCAAGACCCCCCTCCCCACCCTTTTGCTGTTGTCCGCGGCGACCGTTGCCGGGATGAGCCACGTCGCGAGCGTTGTGCGTCGATGGCGACGCCGGTCTGAGCTGGTAGGGTCGGAAGGCCCGATGGGGCCGTCTGCAAGGCGAATCGTGGTGCTGGCCACGGTGGGCCTCTTCCCTGCGCTCTATGCGGTCAGCAGCCTCTTTAGCACGGTTGACATCGGATACCGGCATCTCCTACCCGTCCTGCCCTTTCTCTACGTCGGGGCAGCAGGGGCACTGGTCCGTGCGCCTTTGCACAAGCGTCCGGCTGCCACCGCAGCCCCCATCGCCGCTGTCGCGCTCTATGCGTGGCTCGCGACCGGTACGATTTCAGTGGCCCCCCATCAGCTCACCTTCTTCAATGCCTTGGCCGGCGGCGCGCCGAACGGCTACCGGTACCTTGTCGACTCCAACCTCGACTGGGGACAGAACCTCTGGGATCTTGCCGAATGGATGCAGGCCGGTGGCAAGGATCACGTCTACTATGCCCACTACAGCCCCGCCGATCCCAAGGTCTACGGGGTCAACGCTAGCTTCCTGCCCCCGGACCCCAAAGCAGTGCCGTTCGCTCCGTGGCGCCCGGCGCCCGGTGCCTACGCCATGGGCGCCACCGTGCTGCAGGGCCCCTATGCCCCGGACATCAACACCTATGCCTGGTTCCGGAGCCGCGAACCCGTCGCCAAGTTGGGTAACGCCTTGTTCGTCTATGAGGTGCCGGAGACACAGCCGCCTGGGTGGATCACCCTATGCGAACCACGCAACGTGGAGACGCTCACTGGCAACCTGCGCGTCTCAACTCTCCGGATCCTCCACGTGGACTGCACCCAGACGGCGGTCTATCCTGCTGGAAGCGGCTGCCATCTCGCGCCTGCCGACTTAGCCGCACCGTCATCCCGTACGGGGATCACCACCCTCAGGACTGCCGAAGGGGCCGTATCGATGCGCCTCTACGAACCGGTTTACCACACGCCCGGCGTGGCAGCGGAGCCGGCGATGCCGCTGGACGGCCCCTTGACGTACCTCGGTTACGACGTCTCGCACGCGCAGGATTCGGTGCTGCTGGAGACGCATTGGCGCGTGGACCAGACGCCGGGCCGTCCGCTCTCGTTGATGGCACACCTGATAGACCCCGACGGCATGGCGGTCTCCGTCGGCGATGGATTGGGGTTCCCCATCGAGCAGTGGCTTCCCGGCGACAGGATCGTCCAACAGCACGCGATCACCGTTCCTGATGTCCTGAAGCCCGGCACCTATGAACTGCGAACCGGCGCCTACTGGCTGGACACGATGGAGCGCATGAACGTCGCCGGGCCGGACCCGGAAATTGGCGACAGCATACTGGTAGGGCACCTAGCTGACTTGATAGCCGAGAGCGAACCCGATGAGATACCATAGGTTGCTCATAGCCTGCCTGCTCCTCGGGCTATTCGCGCGACTGGTATTCGATGCGCGACAGCTTTCGCTGACGTCCGATGAACCCTCGCACATCGCGTCAGGTTACGCTCTCCTCGCCGAGCAGGCGACCTGGACGGTGGCACTGCGCGGGCACCCGCTTCTGGTGGACGCGTGGATCGCCCTGCCCGTCTTCCTCGGCGACCCCGCCATCCCGGTCACTGAACTCGACGGGTGGCAGTCGGACAACACGCGGTTCGTCCAAGCCTTCGTGCCCTACCTCCGCTCATACGTGGCACGCACGGAGATCGCCGCCCGACTCCCTGTGATGTTGCTGACGATCATCTTGGCAGCGGTGACGGCGAGATGGGCACGCGACCTCGGCGGACCCACGGGCGCCACCGCCGCCCTGATCGTGCTGATGTGTGACCCCATTGTGCTTGGCCATGGCATGCTCGCGACGAACGACGTCGGTGTGACGGCGCTGGGTACCGCCGGCCTATACGTTGTCTACCGCCACCTGAGAAACCCGAAGCTGAGCCGGCTGATCGTGGCGGGCCTGGTGCTCGGTGCCGCGGCACTTGCAAAGGGCTCGGGCATCATCTGGCTCTTCTCCGCCCTCCTGATGATCGCCGGCAACGCGGTTCTCCGGAGGCGAGGATGGCGACACCTAACAAGGGCGGCTCTGCACGAGCTCATAGTCATGATCGCAGCCTTGGCGGGCATCTGGGCCTTCTACGGATTCACGTCGACTAGTGTCTCGATCCTCGGCTACAGCATCCCGCTGCCTGCGGGCACCCACTGGAACGGCGTCTTGATGCAATCCACGGGTGCAGGTGAGCGCTGGACCTACTTCCTCGGACAGGTGCGGCGCGGCGGCACCTGGACCTACTTCCCTGTCGCGGCACTGCTGAAGAACCCAGTGCCTCTGCTGGCGCTCGTGGCTTGGGGAGCACGCCGTCAGCTAAGAACCCCCAGCCGGAAGCGCGCGCTCATCTGGGTCTTCCCGGTCGTCTACATCGCCGTAGCCGGGCTCACTGCGGTCAACATCGGCTACCGGCACATGATCCCTGTTCATCCTTTCGCGTACCTCTTGGTCGCCGGCCTCCCGTTGACGACCCGCCTCCGCAGATACGCTGTGTCCGCGCTTGTGGTCGCTCTAGCCATCGAGTCGGCCCTCACATCACCCTATCACCTCTCCTACTTCTCGCCTGTCGCGGGCGGCCCACATGAAGGCTGGCGCTATCTGGCCGACTCGAACACGGATTGGGGCCAGGGCTACAAGACGTTGAAGGCCTACCAGACGCAGCGAGCCGCGGGCACCGTCGCATTCTCTGGCCCGGAAGGCTACATTGGCCTCAGCACCTACGGCATTGACTACACACCCCTCCCCCCCATCCCCAGCAATCCGGAGCCCATCTGGCAACCTTGGATGCAGCCGTCGCCCGGCACCTATGTCATCAGCGCCAACACCTTGAGTGGTCTGGGCCTGATAGCCCCCGACAACTATGCCTGGTTTCGCTACCATCAGCCCATAGACGTAATCGCGGACATCCTCTTCGTCTACGAGATCGCGTCGCCAACCAGCACCACAGACGGTATGGATGGCACTTGGCTGGCTCAGTGCAGCGCTCCCGTCACGCCCCTGGACGCTGGGACTATCCAGGCCGGCTTTGGCGAGGCGCCTTCGCGGATCCTGGCCTTCGATTGCACCCAGAGCTGGGTCTATCCTACGAGATCCGCGGGCAAGGGTTGGTATGCGATCCACGACCAGCTGACGGAGCAGGACCGCTCGCTCAGGCACCGCCTCGGGCTGGCGCCCCCGGCGCTTCAGAACACCTTGCCAGCACGCCATCTCGGTGATCTGCAGGTGAGCTATCGTCAATGGGACTACCGGGAAACGCCGGCCTATCTCATCTACGAGTCGCAGTCCGAGGCAATCCCGCGCCCGGAGCTCACAAGCGTGAGGATCGCAACGGCTGGGACCCCACCCAACCAGGTGCCGGTTTCGAAGCTGCCCCCGGATGGGATTGACCTGGGGGGACCCATAGCCTTCCTGGGTGTAGCTGCGTACCCATCCGGCGACGGGCTGGAGATTGAGACGTGGTGGCGGCGCCGGCCCGGCGACATCTCAACGCCGGTATCCATCATGGCGCACCTGGTGGCTGGCGATGGTCGCCAGATCGCTGTCGCCGA
>JAFGNI010000617.1 GCA_016927095.1 Anaerolineae bacterium
ATCTGGACCTTCCGGGAAGGTAGAAGGCAGTTTCAGTCCAGAGAGCCGTGCGATGATGGGGTTTCCTGCACCTACGGGTCGCATCGTACCTTCCCGGAAGGTGGGTGTGTGCAGGAACGCGATAGCCTGGCGGCAAGTGCGCCTTGGGGCGTGGTGGTTGGAGGTATGCTAGAATAGGCGGCAGCATCTCGGTCTTATCGAAGCATGCAAAGCGAAGGAGTGAACATGACATCTGACAATGTGTTTGATGAATTTCAGTGGCGCGGACTCGTCTACGATCACACCGAAGGGCTACCGGAGACTTTGGCCGAGGAGAAGGTGACCGTCTACATTGGGTTCGACCCCACCTCGAACAGTCTCCAGGTCGGCAACCTCTTGGCGCTGATGGGCCTCGCGCGTCTGCAGCGCTTTGGCCACACGCCCATTGCCGTTGCGGGCGGTGGTACGGGGATGATCGGTGACCCAAGTGGTAAAACCAACGAACGGCAGCTTCTGACCGAGGAGGAGGTCGCTGCCAATGTCGAAGCCATCAAAGGGCAGTTGGCCCGGTTCCTCGACTTTGATGCCCAGGACAACCCTGCCAAGATCGTGAACAACGCCGACTGGCTCCTGACCGTCTCCATGATGGCGTTCCTGCGGGATGTCGGCAAGTACTTCACCGTCAACTACATGACGTCCAAGGACTCGGTCAAGTCACGGCTCGATCGCGAGGCCGGCATCTCGTACACCGAGTTCAGCTACATGCTGCTCCAGGCTTACGATTTCCTGCAGCTCTACGATCGCTACAACTGCACGATGCAGGCGGGTGGCAGCGACCAATGGGGCAATATCACGGCAGGCGTCGAGTTGATTCGCCGCCGGCGGGGCGCTCGTGCCCATGGCCTCGTCTATCCGCTCGTGACGGGCGCCGACGGGGACAAGCTGGGCAAGACGGCACGTGGGGCGATCTTTCTCGACGCCGAGAAGACCTCGCCCTACCGCTATTACCAGTTCTGGCTCAACCAGGGTGACGCCGAGGCGATTGACTACTTGAAGTACTTCACCTGGCTGACCCGAGAGGAAATTGCCGAGCTGGCCCAGCAGACGGCGGATCATCCCGAACGACGTGAGGCGCAGCGCACCTTGGCTGTTGAGGTGACGCGGATGACCCACGGCGAGAGCGCCCTGGCCAAGGCGGTGCAGGCGTCGGAGGTGCTTTTCGGCGGCGAGATCGTTGGGCTGGACGCAGCGGATATCGCAGACATCTTTGCTGATGTTCCGTCGAGCCAGGTCGCCAAGTCACGCCTGGAGGGTGAGGGACTACCCGTCGTGGATCTGCTCGACGAGATCGAGATGACCCGTTCCAAGGGGGAGGCCCGTCGCCTGCTCAAGGGCGGTGGTATCTACGTCAACAACGCGCAGGTGGAGAACGGCGATGCGACGGTTACGCTTGCCGACACCATCGAGGGCGAGTTCGTCGTGCTGCGCCGGGGCAAGAAGCGCTACCACCTGGTTCGGGTGCTGAGCTAACTGCGGCCCGCTGCTGCGCTCACGCTAGGAGGCGTCCATGGAGATCTTAGGAGGGCCATGCTTTGCTGTCGCCGGGGCCGGCGAGTCGCATGGACCGGCCTACACGACCATCGTCAATGGCTGTCCGCCGGGCCTGCCGCTGTCCCGAGAGGCTATTCAGAGCTTTCTGGATCGGCGGCGGCCCGGTGGGAGCCGGCATGGTACCTCGCGCAGTGAGGCTGACCAGGTTCTGCTGCTCTCGGGGCTCCATGGCGACTTGGATGATGTTGATGCCCTCCTCTCAGGTCCGGAGCTGGCTGCGGCGACGGCGTCTGGTGTCTTCAGCACGCGGACCTATGATCGTGGTGTGACCACCGGCGAACCCATCGCCGCTGTCGTGCTCTCTGCAGCCAAACGGTCGGCGGACTACGCGCAGATCTCAGGTCCCAGGGGTGAGACACGGCCGGGGCACGCGGACCTGGTGAAGTACCATCAGATGCGGGGGTACAATGACCCCCGGGGCGGCGGGCGTGCCAGCTACCGGGCTACGATCTCCGACGTGATCGGCGGCTCGATCGCCCGTATCTACCTTCAGAGGCATTTTGGGACCGTCTTTCTCTCCTCGGTTGTGCAGGTCGGGCCCTTGCGCGCCTCTCGGACGTTGGCGAGCGAGATCGGCGGCGTTGGGGGGACAAGGGATAGGGACCAAGGGGCCGGGAGGGCCGGAGACCGGCTTCTGCACGAGATCGAGGAGGCGTTGGGGGCAGCGGCGATCCCATCTTTGGATGCGACGTTCGCGGATGAGGCCGCGGAGCTGATCGAGTCAACCCGCGACGAGGGCGACTCCCTCGGTTCGCTAGTCGAGGTGATCGCGATTAACGTGCCACCGCTGGTCGGCAGCCCGCTCTACGGAAGCCTCAAGCTCCGGCTGATGGGCGTGCTGGGTGGGCTCAATGCGGCCCGCTCATGCGAGGTCGGTGCCGGGCTCGATGTGGTGACGCGCCGGGGCAGTGAGAACAACGACCCCATTCGTTCGGATGGTTTCCAGTCCAACAACCACGGCGGGATGCTGGGGGGCATCACGACAGGGATGCCATTGGTCTGCCGCGTGGGTTTCAAGCCTACGTCCTCGATCCAGAAGCCACAGAAGTCCGTGCGCCAGGATCTGACCGAGATTGATTTCCAACTGCGCCAAGGTCGGCACGATCCCTGCGTCGGTGTGCGCGCCGGGATCACGTTGGAGTCTCGCATGGCCATCGAGCTGCTCAACGCTGTCCTGGTGCATCAGACCCGGTCTGTCGATCCCGAGAACTTCATCCTCTTCAGGGGCGCATCCCAGTGAACACCGGCCCCATACGCCACTCGTGAAGGGCGCGACCATGCAGAATCTGGTACTCACTGGTTTCATGGGAACGGGAAAAACGGCTGTGGGCCAGGAGGTGGCCCGGCGGTTGGGGCGTGCGTTTGTCGACATGGACGCCGTCATTGAAACGCGCGCGGGCAAGTCCATCGCGCGGATCTTTGAGACCGAGGGTGAGGGCGCCTTCCGGCAGCGTGAGGCTGCGCTCTGCCGGGAGCTGGCGGCCCAGGAGGACCTC